>DATISQ010000199.1:0-1715 GCA_035581905.1 Cryobacterium sp. | reverse complement strand
AGGCGCGTTACGACGAGGCCGCGGTGCTGTTCGGCTAAACCCGAACGCAACCGGAGGGGTCCCGGTCCGATGCCCGCCGGCTGGCGGCAGTCGGACCGGGGCCCCTCCGTTCGTTCAGGATGCCCGTCGTTCGGGAGCTCGGTCGGGACTCAGGCGAGTTTGGCCTGAACCTGCGCCAGCGACGGGTTCGTCGCGCTCGAGCCGTCCGGGTACAGGATGGTCGGAACCGTCCGGTTGCCGTTGTTCAGGCTCATCACGAGCTCCGACGTGCCCTCGACCTCTTCCACGTTGATCTCGGTGTAGCCGATGCCGGCCTTGACCAGCTGGGTCTTCAGTCGGGTGCAGTAGCCGCACCAGGAGGTCGTGAACATGGTTATGGTTCCGGATTCAGGCACGAAGTTCATAGGGGCAGCCTAACAAATCGCGCTGACCGGGATCTGGTCCCCACTCGTTACCATTGGGGCATGGTTCTTCCCCAGGTGTGCGTCTGCTACCTCACCCGCCGTACCCCGTCGGGGGAGCTGCAGGTGCTGCTCGGCCGCAAGAAGAAGGGCCTGGGCCTCGGCAACATCGTCGGCCTGGGCGGCAAGCTCGAGCCGGGGGAGTCGGCGGTGGATGCGATGGTGCGCGAGATCGAGGAGGAGTCCGGCCTGGTCGTGGCGGCATCCGCTCTCAGCCCGCTGGGCCTGCTGACCTACCTGTTTCCGCACCGGGAGGCCTGGAGTCAGGAATCCAGCGTGTTCGTCTGCACCGAATGGACCGGCACGCCGCGCGAGTCCGACGAGCTGAACCCGGTCTGGTTCGACGTGGCCGCGCTGCCGGTCGATGAGATGTGGGACGACGCCCGGCACTGGCTGCCGGGGGTGCTCGCCGGCATCCCGGTGCGAGCCACCTTCACCTTCGGCCCCGACCTGGCCACGGTGGTCGAGCGGCTCTGAACTGCTGTCCTCCGACCCAGGGACTCTCGCAGGCTGCGCGCACGGATGCCGCCGCGAACCGGACTGTCGGGCCCGCGGCGCACCCTGTGGAGCGGGGCGCACGGTAGACCGTCCGCCGGGAGCCGCACCCTGCGCCGGGAGGTACCTGGGTCGACCGCGCCGGGGGTTCGGTGCATGCCGCACGCACCCCGGGTTCAGCGCGCCCGCCACCTGCTACCGCTCGGTGCCGCGCACCCGGGACACCCACGTCATCAGGTGGTAGATCACGATGGCGGCGACCGTGCCGAGTGCGATGCCGTTGAAGCTGAGGGTGCCGGCCGAGAAGGTGTAGTCGGCGATGCCGATGATCAGCGCCGTGGCCGCCGTGAACTGGTTGACCGGCTTGCTGAAGTCGACCCTGTTGTCGAGCCAGATCTTCACGCCGATGATGCCGATCAGGCCGTAGAGGGCCGTGGTGACACCGCCGAGCACGCCCGCCGGGAGCGTGTTGATCACCGCGCCGATCTTGGGGGAGAGCCCGAGCAGCACCGCGGTGATGCCCGCGACCCAGTAGGCGGCGGTGGAGTAGATGCGGGTGGCCGCCATGACGCCGATGTTCTCGCCGTAGGTGGTGGTGCCCGATCCGCCGCTGAAGCCGGCGAGCATCGTGGCCAGGCCGTCGGCCATCAGGGCGCGACCCGTTAGGCGGTTCACCTTCGCATCCGTCATCTGGGCGACGCCCTTGATGTGGCCCACGTTCTCGGCCACCAGCACCAGGACGACCGGCAGGAAGGCCGG
>DATISQ010000198.1:0-5264 GCA_035581905.1 Cryobacterium sp. | reverse complement strand
GATTCCGGGGCGCCGAGCAGAGCGACCAGGCCCGCATACACCGAGGAGAGGTTGTCCATCCGCCCGGCGGCGAAGAGCTCGTTGCCCAGGCCGAACCGGGCCGGCTTCGCCGTGTCGGCGGTGATGATGTCGTACCCGGCGACGTCCTCGCCCGCCAGCCCCGCCAGGCCGGCGAGGTGCCCGATCAGATCGGCCTGGCTCTTCTCCCCGACCCCGAACACCGGGGTCAGGTGCCGCTGCCGGTCCAGGGTGAGGGCGGTGTTGGCGTCGCGGTCGAGGTGGATGGCCCGCTGCGGGATGCGGCAGAACGGCCCGGTTCGCACGAGGTGTTCGGTGCCGTCGACCGTGGTCAGGCGGCCGGCGAATTCGAGTTCGCGGTCGAGCCAGGAGTTGAGTAGTGGGCCGCCGTAGACCTCGACCCCGGCCTGCAGCCAGCCGTGGGCGCCGATGGTCGGCTTCGGTTTCAGCTTGAAGCCGGGCGAGTCTGTGTGGGCGCCGAGGATACGGAACGGGGTCGTCGGGTGTGCGCCCTCCGGTTGCACCCACGCGATGACGGCGCCGTCGCGAACCGTGTAGCGGCGACCGGCCTCGCTCGGCCACTCGTCCGTTTCGCTGACGCGGGTGAAACCGGCGGCGTCCAGGCGTCGGGCGACCTCCGCAGCCGCGTGGTACGACGACGGTGAGGCCGTGATGAAATCGGCGAAGTCGTCGATGTAGTCGGGTGTAAAGGTCATGGGTGATATCCAACCACTCTGCGTACTATGTGCACATTCACGCAGGCACCCAGGGCCGGGCACTCACGGCCAGGCGCTCACGGCCAGGAGGAGGATACCCATGAACCAGCACACCGGTCGGGCGCCGCAACAGCCGCAGAAGCCCCAGCACCCGCCGCAGTCCCCGCACCCCGCCAGGGTCGCCTTCGACGCCGTGATCTTCGACCTCGACGGCGTGGTCACCGACACGACCGCCGTGCACGCCCGGTCCTGGAAAGCCCTGTTCGACGAGGCGTTGCCGGGGCTGACGAAGTCGCCGGTGCAGCCGTTCGACGTGGAAGTCGACTACCGACGGTACGTCGACGGGCGGCCACGTGAGGACGGCATCCGTGCCTTTCTGGCGTCCCGTGGGATCGAGCCGAAGCGCGGCCGGGCCACCATCGACGCGCTCGCCGTCCGCAAGCAGGAACTCTTCACCCGCGAACTCGAGGTCGTTGGAGTGAAGGCGTTCCCTGGCACGCTGGCGCTGCTCCACCGGCTGCGGGAGCAGGGGCTGCCGGTGGCTCTGGTGACCTCGAGCCGCAACAGTGCCGCCGTTCTGGCGGCGGCGAACGTGGTGGGCATGTTCGACATCACCGTCGACGGAGCCGACGCCCGTCGGATGGGCCTGGCCGGCAAACCCGACCCGGCCACCTTCCTCGAGGCCGCCCGGCGGCTGCACGTGACGCCCGACCGCATCGCGATCGTCGAAGACGCCGAGGCCGGGGTGCAGGCCGGCGCGCGCGGCGGGTTCGCGCTGGTCATCGGCATGGACAGCACCGGCGACGGCCGGCTGCTCTCGGCCGGTGCCGACCTCGTGCTCGCCGATCTCAGCGACCTGGACCTGGCCGCGCTGGACCCGGCGTTGAGGGGGAAGAACCGGGGCTGGGCCGGCGGCGAGTCCGGCAGCGACCCGTGGCTGCTGCGCTATGTCGGCTACGACCCGGCGACGGAGGGACTGCGGGAGGCGCTCTGCACGCTCGGCAACGGGTACTGGGGCACCCGCGGCGCGGCTGCCGAGTCCGCCGCCGACGCAGTGCATTACCCGGGGACCTACCTTGCCGGTGTCTACAACCGGGTGAAGACCGACCTCGGCGAACGCATCGTCGAGGACGAGCACCTCGTCAACGCTCCCAATTGGTTGCCCCTCGGGTTCAGGGTGGCCGACGGGGACTGGTTCGACGTCGGCCGGGCTGAGCTGGTCACCTACCTGCAGGAGCTGGACCTGCGACGCGGGGTGCTGACGCGCGTCATCCGTTGTCGGGACGAGGCCGGGCGCACCACGCGGGTGACCTCCCGCCGGTTCGTGTCGCAAGCCGCGCCGCATGTGGCCGTGCTCGACACAACGTTCGAGGCGGAGGACTGGGCCGGCCCGCTGACGGTGCGCTCGGCTCTCGAGGGTCGGGTCTTCAACCGCAATGTGGCCGCCGACCGGCTGCTCAGCGACGCGCACCTGCGCCCCCGCACGAGCGAGCAGCTCGACGCCGAGACCGTCCTGCTCGAGATGGAAACCATCGAATCGGGCATCCACATCGCTATGGCGGCGCGCACCCGGGTGTTCCAGGACGAGCAATCCGTCGACCCGGAACGGCAACTGCTCACCGACGACGCCGGGTTCACGGGGCACGAGTTCACCCTCGCTCTGGAGCCGGGCCATCCGATCAGGGTGGAGAAGACCGTCGTCGTCGGCACGTCGCGCGACCGGGCCATCGCCTCACCGGCCCGCGCGGTGGCCACCTGGATGCGACGCCTGCCGGACCCCGCGGACCTGTTGGAGGCGCACGAACGGGCCTGGCAGACCCTGTGGGACGAATTCGCCGTGGGAATGCGCGCGGGAGACCATCAGGCGCTCGCTCTCAACCTGAACACCTTCCACGTGTTGCAGACGGTGGCGGCCGTCGACGCGGACCTGGACGCCGGAGTGCCGGCCCGGGGCCTGCACGGCGAAGGGTACCGGGGACATGTGTTCTGGGACGAGCTTTTCGTCTACCCGATCCTCACCTTGCGCCGCCCCGACCTGAGCCGGGCCCTGCTCGGCTACCGATACCGACGTTTGGAGGAGGCGCGAGCGGCCGCCCGCCTCGTCGGCTGCGAGGGTGCGATGTTCCCCTGGCAGAGCGGCATCGACGGCCGCGAGTCCACCCCGACGGCACTCTTCAACCCGCTGACCCGCCAGTGGATGCCCGACAACTCCCAGAACCAGCGGCATGTGGGCGTCGCCGTGGCCGACAGCGTCTGGGAGAACGACCAGTCCACCGGCCACACCGAATTCCTGATCCAGCAGGGTGCCGAGATGCTGCTCGAAGTGGCGCGTTTCTTCGCCAGCCTGGCCCGGTACGACGAAGTGGACGACCGCTTCGACATCGCCGGGGTGATGGGGCCTGACGAGTTCCACGACGGGTACCCGGGAGCGCCGGGCGCAGGCGTCCGGAACAACGCGTACACGAACGTGATGACTTCCTGGGTGCTGCGCCGCGCGGTCGAGACTGTGGCTCTGCTGGAGAACCGGTACTGCCAGCCTCTGTGGGACCGGCTGCGACTGCGGCCGGAGGAGGTCGAAGGGTGGGCACGGATCAGCCGGCGATTGAGGGTTCCCTTCCATGCCGACGGCGTGATCAGCCAGTTCGAGGGCTACGAGGACCTCCCCGAGTTCAGCTGGGACGCCTACCGGGCACGGTATCCCTCGATCGCCCGGCTCGACCTGATCCTCAACGCCGAGGGCGACAGCACGAACAACTACCGGCTCTCCAAGCAAGCGGATGTTCTCATGCTGCTCTACCTGCTCTCAGCCGAGGAGTTGCGCGAGTTGCTCGAGACCATGGGCTACCACCTGCCTCCGGAGGCCATCGTGCGGACAGTCGAGTTCTACGCGTCGCGGTCCACCCACGGCTCGACGCTCAGCAACGTCGTGCACTCCTGGCTGGAGGCCCGGAGCGACCGGGAACGGTCCTGGGCTTACCTGACCCGGGCCCTCAACAGCGACCTGGGCGACACCGTCGGCGGCTCCACCCACGAGGGCATCCACCTCGGGGCCATGGCCGGCTCAGTCGACATGGTCGTGCGCTGCTACACCGGTCTGGAGATTCGGGATGACATGCTCTGGCTGCACCCGGTGCTGCCAAAGGAACTCGCTGAGGTCACCTTCAGCATCAACTACCGGGAACAGCCGATCCTGCTGGAACTGACTCCCGGCACCCTGCGCCTGCAGCTGCGGGCGGGCGGAGCCGCCCCGATCCGGGTACGGATCGAGGGCCGTGAGGCCGTCCTGGAGCCCGGCCAGACCCGCGACTTCCCGCTCGGGCAGCCGGGCACGGATGCCGCGGCGGGGCTTGCCGAGAAGCGGTGACCGGGCGTCTACTCGAAGGTGAATCGCAGCACGAACCGCATCTCGCCCTCCAGAAGAAACGAGAGGAAATCATGTCAACGATGATCTTCGTCAATCTCAGCGTCGCCGATCTGCAGCGTTCCACGGACTTCTTCCGCGCTCTCGGGTACTCCTTCGATCCTCGGTTCACCGATGAAAACGCCGCCTGCCTGGTCATCGACGAGGACCACATCTACGCCATGCTGCTGACCCCGGAGACGATGCGGCGCTTCACGCGCAAGCGAATCGTGGACTCCCATGAGGGCACCGAGGCCATCCTGGCCTTCAGCGCCGACAGCCGGGAGGCGGTCGACGCCGTGGTCGACACGGCCCTCTCCTCCGGCGGCAGCGCGTCCAATCCCCCCGACGACCAGGGCTATATGTACAGCCGCAGTTTCCAGGATCCCGACGGGCACCTCTGGGAGGTCCTGTGGATGGACATGGCCGCGATGCAGGATGCCACCGAGCAGGAGGCGCTGCTGGCGGCTCAGCAGGCTGCACGGGTCTCCGACGTGGAGCGGTAGCCCCGGCGCACCTCAGACCTCTGACTGCAGGGCCGCCCGGGCGAAAGCGGCACCGCCGGGTGTGACGATCCAGCGCGTGTAACTGCCGGAGTCGAAATCGAACACGCCCAGCCGGCGCAGCAGGCGCCACTTCGGCAGTACCAGGTCGAATGCCGCATCGCTGGAGAGAGGCGCGCCGTCGGCCCGCACCCAGCCGACCGTCTCCAGACTGAGGGCCAGCAGCTGTTTGAACAGCTCGCCTTCTTCGAATCCCCTCCGCGCGATGAGCAGGAGCAGCAGCCGGATGGCGTCGGTCTCGGCCGGCTCGCGGCTCTGGTGCACGGTGCGGGCCAGATGCCACCACAGCTCCCGCGGCGCATCGGCGAGCGCGCGGCCGCGACTGGTCTGCAGCAGCATCCCCTTGCTCACGCGCAGCAGGCCCACCCCGCAGAGGTGCGCGCGCAGCTCCAGCAAAGGCAGGAAGTGACTTTCCCGGCTGGCCGAGACGGACCAGCCCCAGTCGAGTTGGGTCGCGGCCTCCACGACCACGGCGGGCGGGAGGTACCCGGCCTGGGTCAGGCGGATGCCGTGCGCACCGACCCGGCGCAGCATCCACTGCACCGGCGAAACCATGCGCTCCATCGG
>DATISQ010000197.1:0-4307 GCA_035581905.1 Cryobacterium sp. | reverse complement strand
GATCGACGATCCGGCCGCCGGCCGCAGCAGGAGCAGGGCCGCGACGTTGGCCAGGAGGCCGATCACGGCCACGACCAGCATCGGGGTCGCCCGCACCTCGCTGCCGCCCGCATCGACCAGCCGCCCGACGGCGCCGATCACGACGGCGATGGCCACCCCCACCAGGATGAGCCCGTTCAGCAGGGCGCCGAACACCTCTGCCCGCTGGTAGCCGAAGGTCTGCCGGTCGGTGGCCGGGCGGGCGGCCACCACGGTGGCCGTCAGGGCGATGATCAGGCCGGCGAGGTCGGAGAACATGTGACCGGCGTCCGCCAGCAGGGCCAGGGAGCCGGTCAGCCAGGCGCCGATGACCTCCACCACGAGCACCACGGCGATGATCCCGATCGCCACCGACAAGCGCGCACGGTTCGTGTGCGAGGTGTGCGCGTGATCGTGGCCCATGCCTCCACGGTATGGCCGCAGGCACCCGACCGCCAGTTCAGGCGCCAGTTGGGAATGAGTGCCGTTCTCAGCAGGCGAGACGGATGCGCCGTTCAGGCTCCCAGCAGCGTCTCCAGAACGGGAATCAGCTTGCCGAAAGCCCTCGCCCGGTGGCTGTGCTCGTTCTTCACGTTGGGGGTCAGCTCGGCGGCGGAGATCGCGTAGCCGTCGGGCAGGAAGATCGGGTCGTAGCCGAAGCCGCCGGCGCCGCTGGGTTCGGTCAGGATCTGCCCGGGCCATTCCCCGGTCACGTGCCACTCCGTGCCGTCGGGCAGGGCCAGGGCGGCGACGCAGGTGAAGTGGCCGCCGCGGTGCTCGGCGGCCACATCGCCCAGCTGCCAGAGCAGCAGTTGCAGGTTCTGGTCGGAGTCACGGGCGGGCCCGGCCCAGCGGGCCGAGAAGATGCCGGGCGAGCCGCCGAGCACGTCCACGCAGATGCCGGAGTCGTCGGCGATCGCCGGCAACCCGGTGTGCGCCGCGGCGGCCCGCGCCTTGATCAGGGCGTTCTCGGCGAAGGTGACGCCGTCCTCGACCGGCTCCGGGCCGTCGAAGGCCAGCACCTCGAGGCCGGGGATCGCCGGCGCGAGGATGCGCCGCAGTTCTTCCACCTTGTGCGGGTTGTGGGTGGCGAGAACGACCTGCATGGCTCTACCGCCCCAGCGACGTCTTCTGGAACTCGGTCAGGGAAATCGTCCCTGCCAGCGCCAGATCGAGCAGCGAGTTCAGTTCCGTGCGGTCGAAGGGCGCGGCCTCGGCCGTGCCCTGCACCTCCACGAACAGGCCACGGCCGGTGACGACCACGTTCATATCGGTCTCGGCCCGCGAGTCCTCCGTGTAGGCCAGGTCGAGCATGGGCTTGCCGCCCACGATGCCCACGGAGATGGCCGCGACACTGTCGGTCAGGGGCTGGGCCTTCTGGCTGAGGAACTTCTTCTCCCGTCCCCACTCGAGGGCGTCGGCGAGGGCCACGTAGGCTCCCGTGATCGCAGCGGTGCGGGTGCCGCCGTCGGCCTGCAGCACGTCGCAGTCGAGCACGATGGTGTTCTCGCCGAGGGCCTTCATATCGACCACGGCGCGCAGGCTGCGGCCGACCAGCCGGCTGATCTCGTGCGTGCGGCCGCCGATGCGGCCCTTGACCGATTCGCGGTCCATCCGGGAGTCGGTCGAACGCGGGAGCATGGAGTACTCGGCGGTGACCCAGCCCTTGCCCTTGCCGGCCATCCAGCGCGGCACGCCGTTGGTGAACGAGGCCGTGCAGAGCACGTTGGTGCGTCCGAAGGACATCAGGGCCGACCCTTCGGCCTGGTCGCTCCAGCCGCGTTCGATCGTGACGGGACGCAGCTGGTCGTTCGTTCGTCCGTCTACGCGCACGGTGTCGGTCACGGGGTCTCCTTGGGGTTGGGATGCGATGCGGCGAACTCGGCAAGCTCGCTCAAACTGAAGGCCCCGGTCTCGACCAGGTCGACGCGGCCGATTTCCGGGCCGATCAGCCGGTGGGCCAGGTGCAGAAACTCGTCGGCGCTGTCGCCGGTGGCCTCGTAGCGGTAGCTGGGCGGCGCCTGCTCGGTGCGTTCCAGGCCCTGGCTGACCAGCAGGCGGTACACGTCGTTGGCCGTCTCGGTGTCGCTGGAGACGAGAGTTACGGTGTCCCCCATCACGTAGGAGATGGCGCCGCGCAGGAACGGGTAGTGCGTGCAGCCGAGAACGAGCGTGTCGACCTCCGCGGCCCGGAGCGGGGCGAGGTACCCCTCGGCGACCGAGAGCAGCTCGTCGCCGGTGGTGATTCCCGCCTCGACGAATTCGACGAACCGCGGGCAGGCCTGGGTCAGGAGCGAGATGTCGGTGGCCGCGGCGAAGGCGTCCTCGTAGGCGCGCGACTTGACGGTGCCGAGGGTCCCGATCACGCCGACGCGTTTGTTGCGGGTGGTGCGCACGGCGCTGCGAACGGCCGGCTGGATGACCTCGACCACGGGAACGCTGTAGCGTTCGCGCGCGTCGCGGAGCATCGCGGCCGACGCGGTGTTGCAGGCGATGACCAGCATTTTCACGTCCTGGGCGACCAGGTCGTCGAGAACGCTGAGGGCGAAGCCGCGCACATCCGCGATCTTCTTCGGGCCATACGGAGAATGCGCGGTATCTCCGTTATAGAGGATCGATTCGTTGGGCAGCTGATCCTTGATCGCCCGGGCGACAGTCAGGCCGCCCACTCCGGAATCGAAGATTCCAATCGGTGCATCCGTCACGACGTTCGAGCTTAGTCGGATTCGCTGAACAGGGAGTTTGAAAGCACATTCCCAGTCTCGCGATTGCGGCGCCAGCACGTTCCATTCGGGGAATATGGCCGTAACTACACTCGGGATATGGCTCCAGCCAACCGGCGGACGCCGCACCGAAATGACGTCACATTCGTCGTTTGAGGAGATGATCACCGTGAATGATCGAGTCGTAATCACCGGACTGGGCGCCCTGACGCCACTGGGCAACAATTGGCGCGACACCTGGTCGGGCCTCACCGGCGGGCGCAGCGGCGTCGCCCGGATCACCCAGTTCGATCCCACCGGCCTGCCGACGCAGATCGCCGGAGAGGTGAAGAATTTCATTCCGGCCGACCATATGACCGTGAAGCAGGTCAAGCGCGCATCCCGGTCCTCACAGCTCGCGATCGCCGCGGCCCGCGAAGCTGTCGCGGATGCCGGCTTCGGCACCTCGATGGAAGGCATCGACACGGCGGTCGTCGTCAACAGCGCCGTCAGCGGCTTCGCTGAGATCCAGGAAGCCACCGAGCTGGTCAATTCCGGCGACTCCCGGCGCATCCCGCCGCGCTTCGTGCCCTCCGCCCTGCTGAACATGGCCGCCTGCGAGGTCGCGATCGACCTCGGCATCCACGGCCCGGTCAACGCGAGCGCCCTGGCCTGTGCCAGCGGGGCGTATGCCCTCCTCGAGGCCCGCACCATGCTCGTCATGGGTGACGCCGACGTCGTCATCGCCGGCGGCGTCGAGGCGGCCATCACTCCCGTCATGTTCGCCGGCCTGAACGCGATGCACGCGGCCTCCAAGAACAACGACTCGCCCGCCGAGGCCTCGCGCCCGTTCGACGCCGACCGCAACGGACTCGTCTTCGGGGAGGGAGCGGTCGTCTTCGTGATGGAGCTGCTCTCCCATGCCCGCGCCCGCGGCGCCCAGATCTACGCGGAGGTGCTGGGCGGCGCCCTCACCAGCGACGGCCACAGCATCGTCGCGCCCGAACCCACCGGCAAGTTCGCGAGCCTGGCCATGACCCGTGCCCTCATCAAGTCGAAGCTGAACCCGAGCGACATCGACATGATCTGCGCCCACGGCACGTCCACCCAGGCCAACGACCGGGCCGAGACCTCGGCGATCCGCCAGGCCCTGGGGAACAGCGCCGACGCCATCGCCGTCACCGCCCCCAAGTCCATGACCGGCCACATGATCGGGGCCGCGGGCGCCCTCTCCGGCCTGCTCTGCGCCCTGTCGATCCGCACCGGCATCATCCCGCCCACGATCAACTACACGACCCCCGACCCCGACTGCACCCTCGACTACGTGCCGCGCGTCGCCCGGGAGAAGCCGGTGAAGTTCGCCCTGGCCAACGCCTTCGGCTTCGGCGGGCAGAACTGCATCGTCGCCTTCGGGGCGCTGTAGACCGTCGCTACCAGCAAGAACGCTACCGGCCGGGGCGGATAAGCTTTCCGGGTGACCGAATCTTCAGCATTCCGCACCGACCGGTACGAACTCACCATGGTGGACGCCGCGATCCAGAGCGGCACCGCCGGCCGGGAGTGCCAGTTCGAGGCTTTCGCCCGGCG
>DATISQ010000196.1:0-4156 GCA_035581905.1 Cryobacterium sp. | reverse complement strand
GTCGGCTGAGGCCGGCACCGAGGACGCACCGGTTTCGACCGAGGCGTAGTCCGCTAGATCTACCGACAACCTCTCGCCAGGTTAGTCGGCTAGACGGAAAGCCCGTCCTGCTACGGCAGGGCGGGCTTTTTGCATCCCCGGCGACCTCGGCTCGGCGCGGGAGCCTGTCCGGCCCGATCGCGCCAACTGTTGCCGTTCCGGTCACTTGTTGCCCGCACACCGGCAACTCTTGTCCGGAACGGGAACAGTCGGGCGCCGCCTCCGCGGTGCGCGCCTGCGGCCGGCACCTATTTGAAAGTATTACAAGTTAGCGATATGATCAAACTGTGTCGACGACCGGACTGCCCATGGCCCAATTGAAGTCTGACCTGTTCAAGGCTCTCGGGCATCCGTTGCGGGTGCAGGTCCTGGAGCAGCTGGTCGGCGGGGAACGCTCGGTCGGCAGCCTCGCCGAGGTGCTCGGCGCCGAACTGTCGAATCTGTCCCAGCAGCTGGGGGTTCTGCGCCGTGCCGGCGTGGTCGGCACCCGGCGCGACGGCAACACGATCTTCTACGCCCTGCGCGACCCGGCCGTCGCCGAGCTTCTGGCCGTCTCCAAACGGATGCTCGTGACCAGCCTCGAGGACTCCCACGCCCTGCTGCGCACCATCGAGCAGGACGAGACCTAGCTCGGACCATGCCGCCGCGCTCACCGGCGTCAGCGGCTCGTGGCGCACCCTGTGGACGCAGGCGCAGGTTCTACCGTGCGCCTGCTTCCACAACCTGCGCCGCGACGGATGGAGCGGCTCGCGCACCGCGGGCGTCGCGGGCGCCGCGCGCGCCGCCGCTACAGGTCGTTGCCGGCGTAGGACTGGTTGAAGCTCTTGTTCACGAGCGGGAAGTCCGGCACGATCGTCTCCGCCAGGGCCACCGGCAGCGCCGGCCAGTTGAAGTACGAGGGGTCGACGACCTTGAGCCGGGTGACGGCGCCGTCGCGGCCCAGCTCGACCCGGTGGCAGATGGTCCCGCGCCAGCCCTCGACGAGGGCGAGGCCGCTCCGGGCATCCGGTGACGCCGCATCCGGTGACGCCGCATCCGCCGCCGCATCCGCCGCTGCCGCATCCGTTGACGCCGCCGAGGCAGCCGATGCCGCCGCCGAGGCAGCCGATGCCGACGCCGACGCGGCCACAGCGTCGCCTCCGCGGTGCGCTCCCAGACGGCTGATCAGGTCGATCGCCACGGCGATGGACACCTCCAGCTCACCCGCGCGCACGCGGTAGCGGCTGAGCACGTCGCCGCCGGTGTCGGTGACCACGTGGAAGTGCTCGCCCAGATCGACGAAGGGATGGTCGCGGCGGGCGTCGGCGTCGATTCCGGATGCCCGCGCCACATAGCCCAGCGTGCCCATGGCCTCGGCCAGGCCGGTGGGCAGCGGTGCGGTGCCGGTGAACCGGTCCCGCACGATCGCGTGCCCGAGGGTGATGGCGATGATCTCCTGCACGTCTGCGGCGATTCGTCGGAGCTCGTCGGGATCGGGCAGAGCGAGCACGCTCACCCCGCCCACCGACAGCGCCCCGCGCAGGAAACGGTGCCCGGTGACGGTCTTGTTGATGCGCAGCAGCGTTTCGCGCAGCCGCTGGGCGTGCGAGTTCACGACGCTGAACCCCACGTCGTTGGCCAGCGAACCGAGATCGGAGACGTGGTTGTAGACGCGTTCGAGTTCGAGCAGCAGCGCCCGCAGCATCCGGTCGGGTTCGGAGACCTCGATGCCGGCGGCCGCCTCGATCGCCATCGTGTAGGCCAGTGTGTGGCCGACGACGGTGTCTCCGGCGATCTGTTCGGCCAGTTCGATGCCGTCACTGGGCCGGCGGCCCTCGAAGAGCCGCTCGACACCCCGGTGCATGTACCACTGGCGGGCTTCCATCCGCACGATGGTCTCGCCGACCACGGAGAAGCGGAAGTGGCCGGGGTCGATGATGCCGGCGTGGATGGGGCCGACCGCGATCTCGTAGACCCCCGGGCCCTCGACCTCCACGAACGGGAACGACTCGATGTCCGGTTCGAATTCCGGAGTGACCCGGGCATCCTTGCGCATCGGGTACCAGCCGCGGGGCCAGTGCCCGTGGCGCACCAGCCGGTAGGGCTGGGGGTGGTTCGCCGGGCGCACGCCGAACAGGTCGCGCGTGCCGCGCTCGAAGTTGCCGGCGGGGAACGAGAGGTCGGCCAGGCTCGGAACCCAGGCGTCGTCGTAGGGGACAGGCACGACGAGGTCGATCTGGCGCCGCGGGAAGACGGCCGCGAAGGAGTAGACCACGCGCAGTCGGTCGCCGTCGTCGTGGCACGCCACCAGCGCAAGCCGGTTGCCCTCGGTCAGCAGCGTGGCGGCTTCGCCGCGCAGCTCGTCGCGGGTGAGCGTGCGCACCTCGGGGGTGCCGGCGGCCGCGGGGCTCGCATGGGTCATTGGATTCCTCCCAGAACTTCGGCCGCACGCGTCAGGAGCGTGCCGACCGGCTCGGCGATGAAGGGCACCACCGCGGTGGTGCCGAGCGCCAGAATCAGCGGCAGCATCGGCCCGTGCGCCGACCGGTCCGGCACGACGGGCACGACGGGCTCGACCGGCACGACGGGCTCGACAGGAACGACGCGGTTCGGTTCGACGTCGGCCGGGGTGACGGATGCCCCGGCGCCGACCGTGGGGATCAGCCCGGTGAGGGCCGCCGCGGGCACGACCGGTGCCGCCGTCACCGCGGCAGCCGCAGCAGCCGCGGCGACAGCCGTCGGCGCCCCGATCGTCATGGCGACCGTCAGCCGGGTCAGGCTGGCGAAGATGACCAGCAGCAGCACCAGCGCGATGCCGACCACCACGCCCATTCCGGTCGTGTAGCCCGCCACGATGATGCCGACCTCGGAGAAGAAGATGCTGAACGGGGGGAACCCGATCAGGGCGGCCATCGCGATCAGCCAGGGCACGGCCAGTCCGGGTCGCCGCACAAGCAGAGCACGCACGTCGTCGATTTTCGGGGTGCCCTCGACCTCGAGGATGCGCCCGGAGATCACGAACAGCGTCGCCTTGGTCAGCCCGTGGCCGAGCACGTACAGCAGCACGGCCGGCAGCGCCGCCGCGCCGATGGCCGCGCCGACGGCCATCATGCCCATGTGCTCGATGCTGGAGTAGGCCAGCATCCGTTTGAAGTCGCGCTGGCGGATCAGAAGTGCCGCCGCCACGAACAGGGAGAGCAGCCCGCCGACGCTGAGCATGATGCGCAGGAAGTCCGGCCCGAACACGGCGTCGGTGATGGTCTGGATGCGCAGGATGGCATAGAGCGCGACCGCGAGCAGCACGCCCGACATGAGGCCGGAGACGGGGGCGGGGGCCTGGCTGTGCGCGTCGGGCAGCCAGCTGTGCATCGGGGCCAGCCCGGCCTTGGTGGCGAAGCCGAGCACGGCGAGGGCGCCGCCGGCGCGGATCAGGGCGGGGTCGAGGGGCAGGCCGGCCTGGCTGAGCACCAGCCAGGACAGGGTCGCCTCGCCGGTCCCGCGGGAGGCGGCGTAGATCAGCACGATGCCGAGCAGGGCGATGGCCACGCCGACGGAGCCGAGGATGACGTACTTCCAGGCGGCCTCCAGCGACCGGGGGGTGCGGTGGTGGCCGACCAGGAAGGCGGTGGCGATGGTGGTGGCCTCGACCGCGGCCCACATCAGGCCGATGTTGTCGGCGAGCACCGCGAGGCTCATCGCGGCCAGGAACACCGAGATCAGGGCGTCGTAGGAGCCCGCGAACCGGCCGGGAACCTCGGTGGCGTGGCCGAGCCCGCCCCAGGTCGAGACCAGCCCGACGGCGCCGACCACGGTGAGCATGTAGGCGCTCAGTGCGTCCGCGCGGAGCAGCCCGCCGCCGAGCGTCGGTACCTGGTCCGCCAGCACCGCGCTGATCAGGAGCAGGCCGGAGACCAGCACGGCGACGCTGGAGGCGACGGGGCTGAGCCGGCGCAGCACGGCTGACGGGACCAGCAGGCTGAGAACGGCGAGGAGGGCGGGGATGGCCAGGGGGGTCCAGAGGGCGAAGGACATCAGTCGTGCAACTTTCTGAGCTGATCGATCTCGGTGTTGCCGAACTTGCTGCGCATGCGACCGGCGAAGACGTAGAGGATGACGACGACCAGCAGCACGTCGAGGG
>DATISQ010000195.1:0-2998 GCA_035581905.1 Cryobacterium sp. | reverse complement strand
CCTCTGCACGCACGCGCACGACGACCACATCGGCGCCGTCGCCGGGGTGCAGAAGGCGCACACCGCGCCGACCTACCTCCACCCGGACGACATGATGCTGTGGGAGCGGGTCTACCCGGATGCCCCGCCGAGCCGTCCGCTCGAAGACGGCCAGCGCATCCGGGTGGCCGGCATCGAACTCGAGGTGCTGCACACGCCGGGGCACTCCCCCGGCGCCGTCTGCTACTCCGCGCCCGCGCTCGGCACCGTGTTCAGCGGGGACACCCTCTTCCACGGCGGACCCGGCGCGACCGGACGGTCGTTCAGTGACTTCCCCACGATCATCGCGTCGATCAAGGGCAAGCTGCTGATGCTCCCGTCGAGCACCGTCGTGCTCACCGGGCACGGCGAGTCGACGACGATCGGCGCCGAGGCCGCGCACCTCGACGAGTGGATCGCCCGCGGCCACTAGGCTCGGCTCGCTGACCCCACCCGCTCGCCGCCACTTCGCCGCGGGGCAGCATCCGCGGCGCGATGCGGACGGCATTCCAGGTCGAGTTGCGGAAAAAGCACGTCAACTTCGCAAACGAAGGTGCTTTGTCCGCAACTCAACCAGGAAATGCGACACACGCGCCAGATCGGCGGGTCAGCGGCGCACGATCGAGCGCAGCAGCCGCACGACGACGGACAGGGAGGCCATGTCGTCCTGGCCGAGGGCGTTGACCTCCTCGAACACGCTCCGGGCCCGTCCCAGCTGTTCCGCGTTGAGGGCCTCCCAGGCGAGCAGCCGGGTGTCGGCGTTGCCGGCATCCGTTTGGGTCAGCACCGCCCGCGTCATATCGGCGACGGTCGCGTAGAGGTCGTCGCGGAGGGCGGCGCGGGCCAGGGCCTGCCAGCGGTCCTTCCGCGGCAGCACGGTGATGCGCTCCAGCAGGTTGTCCACCCGGAACCGGTCGTAGACGGTGTAGTAGACGCCGGCGACGTCGGCCAGGGGTTCGTCGACCTGGGCGGAGATCTGCGCCACGTCCAGCAGGGCGAACGCCTCGAAGAGTTCGGCCCACCGGCGGCCGAGGCCCTCCGGCACGCCCCACTCCTGGGCGGTCTCCAGCAGGGAATGCACGCGCTTGAGGTCGCCGCCCTTGAGGTAGTCCTCCAGGTGGGCGCGCATCAGATCCATCTGCGGCTTGTACTGGGCGACCACCTCGCCCACCGGTCGCGACGCTCCCTGGTTGACCTGCCAGCGCACGGCCCGGTCGAGCAGACGACGGATGTCCAGGTGGATCGCCGTCCAGTGCCGGGTCGGGAACGACGACGGCAGGGCGTTGACCTCGGCGACGAGCACGTCGATTTCGAAGATCTCCCGCAGCGCGACGAACGCCCGGGCGACCGTCGCCTGGTTCGCCGAGGTCTCCTCCATGGCCCGGAACGCGAAGGTCACGCCGCCGAGGTTGATCATGTCGTTCGCGACGACGGTGGAGATGATCTCGCGGCGCAACGGATGCGTGTCGAGCTCGGCATCGAAGCGCTCAGACAGCTGTTTCGGGAAGTACCGGCGCAGGGTGCGGCCGAACCAGGGGTCGTCGGGCAGGTCGCTGTCCCGCAGCGAGGTGGCCAGCTCGATCTTGGCGTACGCGGCCAGCACGGACAGCTCGGGCGAGGTCAGACCCTGGCCCGTTTCGAGGCGCTCCCGCAGCGTCGCCGTGGTGGGCAGCGCCTCCAGCTCGCGCTTGAGGTCGCCCGAAGCTTCCTGACAGTCCATCAGACGCTCGTAGCTGGGGCTCCAGGTCGTCACCTTCGCCCGGTCGTTGAGCAGCAGGATGTTCTGGTCGACGTTGTCTTCCAGCACCAGCCGGGCCACCTCGTCGGACATCGAGGCGAGGAACTCCGACCTTTCCGACTCGGCCAGCTTTCCGGCGGCCACCATCCGGTCGACGAAGATCTTGATGTTGACCTCATGGTCGGAGCAGTCCACCCCGGCGGAGTTGTCGATCGCGTCGGTGTTGAGGATGACGCCGGTGAGGGCCGCCTCGATCCGCCCGAGCTGGGTCATCCCGAGGTTGCCGCCCTCGCCGACGACCTTGACGCGCAGGTCCTTGCCGTCCACCCGGATGGCGTCGTTGGCCTTGTCACCGACCTGAGCGGCCGTCTCGGCGCTGGACTTCACATAGGTGCCGATGCCGCCGTTGTAGAGCAGGTCGGCCGGGGCGGTCAGGATGGCGCGGAGCAGTTCCGGCGGGCTCAGGCTCACCGTGCCCTCCGGCAGCCCGAGTGCGGCGCGCACCTCGGCGGAGATCGGCACCACCTTGGACTGGCGCGGGAAGACCCCGCCGCCGGCGCTGATCAGGCCGGTGTCGTAGTCCGCCCAGGACGACCGCGGCAGGGCGAAAAGGCGCCGACGTTCCTGGAAGGAGGCCGCGGCATCCGGATTCGGGTCCAAGAAAATGTGCCGGTGGTCGAAGGCCGCCAGCAGACGGATGTGCTGCGAGAGCAGCATGCCGTTGCCGAAGACGTCGCCGGACATGTCGCCCACCCCGACGACCGTGAAGTCCTCAGACTGCGTGTCGACACCCAGTTCGCTGAAGTGGCGCTTGACCGACTCCCACGCGCCGCGGGCCGTGATACCCATCGCCTTGTGGTCGTACCCGATCGAGCCGCCGGACGCGAACGCGTCGCCCAGCCAGAAACCGTATTCGGCGGCGAGTCCGTTGGCCACGTCGGAGAAGGTGGCCGTTCCCTTGTCGGCCGCGACCACCAGGTAGGAATCGTCGTCGTCGTGCCGCACGACGCGGGCAGGCGGCACGAGCTGCTCCCCGTCCGGCGTCGTCACCAGGTTGTCGGTGAGATCGAGCAAACCGCGGATGAAGGTCTTGTAGCTCTCGATGCCCTCGTTCAGCCAGGCCGCACGGTCGAGGGCCGGATCGGGCAGCTGCTTGGCGAAGAACCCGCCCTTGGCGCCGGTCGGCACGATCACGGCGTTCTTGACCGTCTGCGCCTTGACCAGGCCGAGCACCTCCGTGCG
>DATISQ010000194.1:0-5495 GCA_035581905.1 Cryobacterium sp. | reverse complement strand
TCCCTCGCCGAGGCCGTCGACGCGGCGATCGACGCCGCCCAGGTCGGCGAACGGCGCGGACACTGGCGAGCGGGCGGGTCGATCGCCGCCCGCCTCTGGTGGGCGACCGGCCACCTGGCCGGGCTCACCCCGGCGGCGCAGAGCGAGGCGGTGGACCAGCTGATCGGGACATCCGTCGCCTCGCAGGAGTCGGTGGTCGCCGCGATCGCCCTCGCCTCCGTCGCGGAGGACCCCTGGGAGACCCTCTGCCTCGCCGCGAGCGTGGGCGGCGACACCGACACGATCGCGGCGATCTGCGGCGCCGTGCTCGGCTCCGTCTTCGGCCTGCAGGACTGGCCGGCCGAGCCGGTGGCGACTCTCACGGCGGTGAACCGGCTGGAGCTGGAGCCTCTGGTCGACGGCCTGCTCGCCCTGCGCGACGCCGCGGCCGGTGCGCGAGCCGCCGGCAGCTAGCTCCCGCAACCGCTGAGCCAACGGATGCTGCCGTCACGGGTCGAAGTGCGGGCCGGTCGGTGTGCATAACTCCTGCGATTCGGCGGAGCAGCGGCACAGTTTCCCGGAATTCCGGGGGCTTCTCCGGCGGCTCGCCGCAGATTGCAGGAGTTATGCACGGGACACGGCGGATGCCGACGATTACGGCAGATGCCGACGGACACGACGGATGCCGACGGACACGACGGATGCCGGCGATTCCGCCGCTTCCCCCGGAAGTGGAAAGATTGACCCGTCGGCGTTTCCCGGTGTCGACCTCGAACAGGAGGACCACATGGGCCAGAACGACACCAACCACGGCGCCAACGAGGCCAGCACCACCGGCGACCAAACCGGCAGGCCCGCGGCGCGTGCCGAGCCCATCGACCCGGCTGCCGTGCTGTGGAGCGCGTCGGTCGCCGACCGCGCCGGGCGGCCGCTGCTGCTCATCCTGCACGGCTACGGGTCGCACGAGGGAGACCTCTTCTCGCTGGCGCCCCACCTGCCGTTGCATCCGGTGATCGCCGCGCTGCGCGCCCCGCTGCCGGCCGGTCCGGGCTGGGCCTGGTTCCCGATCGGGGCCGCCGGCGCCAAGGTCAACCCGGGCTCGCCGAGTGCCGACGCGCTGGATGCGGCGGCGGCCGGAGTGCTCGAATGGCTGGACGGCCTGCCCGAGCAGCCCTCGTCCATCGGGCTGCTCGGATTCTCGCAGGGCGGGGCGATGGCGCTGCAGGTGCTCCGGCAGGCACCCGACCGGTTCGCGTTTGCGGTGCAGCTGTCCGGTTTCGTGGGGCGCAGCGAGCACCCGGGTGACCAGCGCCTGGCCGAGCGGCGCCTGCCGGTCTTCTGGGGCCGCGGCACGGCCGACCCGGTCATCCCGCAGGATGCCATCGACCGCACCCAGTCCTGGCTGCCCGAGCACTCCACGCTCACCGAGCGCATCTACGAGGGCATGGGCCATTCCATCTCGCAGGCCGAACTCGGCGAGATCGTCACGTTCCTGCGCACACAGTACGACTCCTAGGAGTCACGGCGTCCCGGCGTCCCGGCGTCCCGGCGTCGCGGCGTCGCGGAGTCCCGGAGTCGCAGCAACCGTGCCGGCGAGGCCCGGGGCTAGCGGCCGCGGCCGGCCTTCTCGTTCTGGGCGGCCTGGCGGGCGACGTGGGCGATCTTGCGGGCACGCTCCGCGTCGCGGTCCTTGACCCGGATCTGCTCCTCGCGCACCTCGTACTGGGTGGCGCGCTCGGTCACGAGCCACGCCGGCGGCTGCTGCAGCAGGGCCTGGATCTCGGCGGAGGTGAGCGGCTCCGTCACGGCGCCGCGCACGAGGCCGGAGATCGAAACGCCGAGCTTGGCGGCGACGACCTGCTTGGGGTGCGGGCCGTTCGCCCGCAGTTCGACCAGCCAGGCCGGCGGGTTCGCTTCGAGCGCGGCCAGCTCGGTGCGGGACACGGGCGCGTTCTGGAATTCTTCCGGGGCTGCTTCGAGCAGAATCCCGAGCTTCTGGGCCGCCGTGGCGGGCTTCATGGTCTGGGTCTTCTTCTCGCTCATCAGTCCAGCGTATAGCCTGAGAGCACCCGCATAGCCTGAGAGACCGCCGTTCCCTGCGGATCGACGTTCACAGCGCCATCACGAGAAAGGATGCCGGTGACCTTTTCCATTGCCTTCGTCGCCGGTGTGACCCCCACCAAGTGGACCCGCACCTGGGCCGATCGACGCCCCGACCAGCCACTCGAGGTTTTCCGCACGGATCCGTCCGAACAGGACGCCGTGCTGCGCGACGGCCGCGCTCAGGTCAGCCTGGTGCGCCTGCCCGTCGATGAAACCGACCTCAGCCTGATTGCCCTGTACCGGGAGATCCCGGTGGTCGTGGCCGCCAAAGACCATTTCATCACCGACGCCGACAGCGTTCTGGTGGCCGACCTGGCCGACGAGCACCTGCTGCAGGACCCCGACGACGTGCCCGAGTGGCGCCTTGTGGCCACGGAGGTCCGGGACGGCACCCGCCGCCCCCTGCCGGCGATGCGCGACCTCGACGACGCGATGGCGCAGGTCGCGGCCGGGGTCGGCATCCTGATCGTCCCCCACTCGATCGCCCGCCTGTACGGCCGCAAGGATGTCGTCTCGCGCCCGGTCGAGGACGTCGCCGAGAGCCAGGTGTCCCTGGCCTGGCTGACCCGCGAGACCACCGAGGACGTCGAGGAGTTCATCGGCATCGTGCGCGGCCGGACGAAGGACAGCTCCCGGGTCGACTCGCTGCCCGCCGGCACCGAGAAAATCAGGAAAGAGAAGAAGACCGACAAGGCCATGGCCGCGGCGAAGGCCGTGCGCGTCGCGGCGGCGAAGTCCAAGCCGGCCGTGGCGAAGAAGGCCACCAGCGCTCCCGGCCGCACCCGCAACACCCCCAGTCCCCGGGCCGGCAAGCGCCGCGGCGGCAGGTAGCGTCACGGTGCCGGAACTCCTGCGGTGGGTGCTGGTGCCGCTGATGCGAGCCTGGTCGGCGTTCGTGACACACGAGTACGACAGCGTCCCCCGTCCCCGGGACACGCCCCAGGCGCATTCCCCGGGCACCGACAGTGACCGCGTGCTCATCTTCGGCAGCGGCCCCGCCGTCGGCTGGGGCGTGCTCAGCCACAACGTGGCCCTGCCGGGAGCCCTGGCGCGGGCGTTGTCGGCTCGAACCGGGCGGGGCACGGATGTCGACGTCATCCCGAACCCGCTGGTCACCATCCGCACGTCCCAGACCGAACTCGACGGGCTCGGGCTCTGGCGGTATGACGCGGTCGTCGTGAGCATCGGCACGGCCGACGCCGTCGCCCTCCTGTCCGCCCTGGTCTGGCGGCGCGAGCTGTCGGCCCTGCTCGACCGGATCCGGGACGAGTCCTCACGCACCACCCGGATCTTCGTGCTCGGCGTGCAGCCGATCCGGTCCATCACGGCCTTCGACTCCGGACTCGGCTCGGTGGCCGAGAAACACGCCCGCAACCTCAACGAGGCCAGCGCGGCGATCTGCGCGGGGCAGGAGCAGAGCTACTTCGTGCCGATGACCGCGAGCCTCGCCTCGACGCCGGGGCGCGTGCGCACGGCCGCGCACTACGCGGAGTGGGCCGATCTCCTCGCCGACCGGATGGCGCCCCCGCTGAACGCCGAACACCTCGTCACCACCCAAGGCGCCGGCCGGGGAACCGCAGAGGGGCGCGCGGAAGCGCGCGGCGCCGAACAGCTCTCGCCCGATCCCCGGCGCGCGGTCGACCGTCTGGGCGCCCTCGACGCCGACACCGAGGTACGCTGCGACCGGATCGTCGCCCTGGCCCGAAACGCCTACGGCACCCGCTCGGCCGCCCTCACGTTCATCGACGGCGACCGGCTCTGGGACATGGTGAGCGTGGGCTTCACTCCCCGCGTGTACCCGTTGGCCGGTTCCATCACGGCGCTCGCCGTGAGCGTGGCCGGTGCGTTGGTGGTCTCGGACGTTCTTCTGGACGACCGGTTCACCGCACGCCCGCCCCTGCTCGGCCAGGGTCAGACCCGCTTCTACGCGGGTTTCCCGATCGAGGCCGACTCCGGCGAGCGCATCGGCGTGCTGTGCGTGTTCGACCCGGAACCCCGGCGCGCCGGCGACGCCGACACCGTGCTGCTCCGGGAGCTCGCCCTCCTGATCCAGGCCGAGCTCACCCCGCGTCAGGAATAGCGGCCCACGTCAGACCGTGGCCACCGGCTGCCTGAGCACCGTCTTCAGTTTCTCGGGCGCGGCGCGGCGCGGGTCGCCGAGGTAGACCTCGTGGTGCCGTCCGTTCTCCCGCAGCCCGTTGCTCGCCAGGAACTCCCCGTGCAGACGGGCGAGCGCGGGGGCCTCGTCGTCGTACGGCCCGACGTGCAGCAGTTGCGCCGAGAGCCCCTCCTCGAGGGTCTCCACCCGCACCCGGGCGAGCGCGGGCAGCTTCTTCTTCGCGAGCGCCGCGGCGATGACCTCGGCGATGAAGGCATCCGTCACCCAGTCCGGCTGGCTCATCAGCAGCGTCCACTTCCACTCCGCCTTCGCGCCGGCCGTGAAAACGGATGCGTCGTCGGAGTACCAGAGACCTTCGAGCGGCGCGATGACCAGCTCGCGGCCGAGCGCGCGCTTGGCCGCGAACTTGACCCCGTACGCGACCGCGTAGAGGGCCCCGACGGCCTCGGCGTAGGCCGGGGCCGTGTTCGGGTCGCCCGCCCCGTCGAGAGCGATGAACCGCTGGGCCGGCACCTCGATCAGCTCCCAGTCCCGGTTGGTGGCACCGTAGAGCGGCGGGTGAACGCGCTTCACGTCCCAGGGCCCGGCCCCGACGGGGGCGGTGTTGCGCGGCGCGCGCAGCTGCCCGGTGCGCCGGTCGGTGCGGAACGGAACTTCGTCACTCATGGGATTCACTGACTCCTGCTAGCGGGAACTGATGGACGCGAACTTGCGCACGCAGAGCGGCACGAACAGAACCAGCATGACCGTGATGCCGATCAGCACCGTGGCGATCGGGTTCTGCATGGTCCAGATGTCGGGCACCGGGGCGGTGCCCTCGTTGCCGAACAGTTCCCGCGCCGCCTGCACCAGCGACGATACCGGGTTCCACTCTGCGAAGATGCGCAGCGGGGTCGGCAGGGTGTCGCTGGGCACGAAGGCGTTGGAGATGAAGGTCAGCGGGAAGAGGATCAGGAAGGACGCGTTGTTGATCACCTCGGGGGTCTTCACGCTCATCCCGAGCAGCGCCATCACCCAGCTGAAGGAGTAGCTGAACAGCAGCAGCAGTCCCACGCCGGCGAGGAATTCGGGCACCGAGGAGTTCACCCGCCAGCCCACGAGCAGCCCGGTCAGCATCATGATCACCATGGAGATCGTGTTCAGCACCAGGTCGCTGTTGGTGCGTCCGATCAGCACGGCGGAAGAGCTCATCGGCAGGCTGCGGAAACGGTCGATGATGCCTTCCTTGAGGTCCTGAGCCATGGCCGAGCCGGAGAAGGTCGACCCGAACACGACGGTCTGGGCGAAGATCCCC
>DATISQ010000193.1:0-2450 GCA_035581905.1 Cryobacterium sp. | reverse complement strand
CGCCGGCTTCCTCGCGGTGACCGCCAAGTGGGATGTCGAGACCAGCGTGCTCGGCGAGGTCACCGACACCGGCCGCCTGATCATCGACTGGCACGGCGAAGAGATCGTCAACGTCGACCCGCGCACCGTCGCCGTCGACGGCCCGGTCTACGACCGCCCGGTCGCCTACCCCACCTGGCTCGACGCGCTGCAGGCCGACACCGCCTCCGCGCTGCCCCGCCCGACCTCGCCCGAGGTGCTGCGCGAGCAGTTCCTCGCCCTGCTCGGCTCGCCGAACCTGGCCGACCCGAGCTGGATCACCGACCAGTACGACCGCTACGTGATGGGCAACACGGCCCTCTCCTTCCCCGACGACGCGGGCATGATCCGCATCGACGAGGAGTCGGGCCTCGGCTTCGTCATCGCCACCGACGCGAACGGCCGCTACTGCCAGCTCGACCCGTACCGCGGCGCGCAGCTCGCCCTCGCCGAGGCCTACCGCAACGTGGCCGTCACCGGCGCTGTGCCAGTCGGCATCAGCGACTGCCTCAACTTCGGTTCGCCGGAGAACCCCGAGGTGATGTGGCAGTTCTCGAAGACCGTCGACGGTCTGGCCGACGGATGTCTGGCGCTCGAGATCCCCGTCACCGGCGGCAACGTCTCCTTCTACAACCAGACCGGCGACCAGCCGATCTTCCCGACCCCCGTGGTCGCCGTGCTCGGCGTGATCGACGACGTCGCCCGCCGCGTGCCCAGCGGCTGGCAGGACGACGGACACAACATCTACCTGCTCGGCATCACCCGCGAGGAGCTCGACGGCTCGGCCTGGGCCGGCGTCATCCACGACCACCTCGGCGGGCTCCCGCCGGTCGTCGACCTGGCCGGCGAAGCCGCCCTCGCGGGGCTGCTGCACGCGGCCTCGATCGAGGCGCTCGTCGACAGCGCGCACGACCTCAGCTCGGGCGGGCTCGCCCAGACCCTCGCCGAAGCGGTGCTCCGGTTCGGGGTCGGAGCCCGCGTGTGGCTCGGCGACATCTGCGAGCGCGACGGGATCGACGCATCCGTCGCCCTGTTCTCGGAGTCGGCCGGCCGCGTGATCGTGTCGGTTCCCCGCGAGGACGACGTGAAGTTCCTCGGCCTGTGCGAGGGGCGCAACTACCCGGTGCTGCGCATCGGCGTGACGGACTCGACCTCGGCGAGCCTGGAGATCCAGGACTACTTCACGGTGTCCCTGGCCGACCTGCAGTCCCGCCACCGCAGCACCCTCCCCTCCCGCTTCGCCCAGTAGGAGTTTCTCGCCTGCCTGCCTGCCTGCGTGCGTGCGTGCGTGCGTGCGGCCAATCGGCCGCCATCGCCCGTCCGAAAGCGGCACTTTCCGCGCACGCGTGAGCGGCGCGGGTCGACGCCTGTGGATAGAGCACGGGGCGACTGCCAGCGGGTGGCATCATCGTGCGATGAGACCGCCTTCTGAGCTGCCACCCGGGCTCGGCGATGGTCCGTTTTCCGTGGCCGACGCTCAACAGCGGGGAGTCAATGCCGGGCGTCTGCGGCGCAGCGACCTCGCGCGGCCCTTCCACGGTGTGCGGGCGCCTGTGCGGCGCGTCCCGTCACCGGCTCCCAGCAGCGACGCGGACAGGTGGGCCCGGATTCGTGCAACTGCGCGCGCCCGGGCCCACGACTATGCAGTACGGATGCCGTCAGATCAGTTCTTCAGCCACGCAACGGCCGCGCTTCTTCACGGGTTGCCCCTCCCCGCACGGCTCCTCGAGCGGTCAATCGTGGATGTCGGCACGAGCGTTCGAACCCGTCGCCGCCGCGGCAAGGGCGTGCGCGGGCATTTGATTCCGCTGGGCAGGGTGCGCATCGTTTCGTTGGGGCACCTCTCCGTCGCTTCAGCGGTCGACGCGTGGGTGCAGCTGTCCACAGTCCTTACCCTTGATGAGTTGATCATCATGGGCGACTCCCTCGTGCGCCGGCAGCAGCCTCCGGCCACGATGACGGAACTTCAAGTGGCCGTGGCAAAGCATGCAGGCCTGCCCGGTGCCTGTCTCCTCCGCGAGGCCCTCGCCCTGGTGCGTCCGCGCACCGATTCGGCCAGGGAAACAGTGCTTCGCCTCCTCATCGTGCGGGCCGGCCTGCCGGAGCCGGAAGTGAACCTGACCCTGGTCAATCGCTACGGTGCCTTCATGGCCTTGGGCGATCTCGCCTACCGGCGCTACAAGGTCCTGATCGAGTATGACGGCGGGCAGCACCGCGAAGACGAACGACAGTTTCACCGCGACATCGACCGCCTGGACGAGCCCATGGAAGAAGGATGGCGGGTCATCCGTGTCAACAAATCGCACCTTCCGCAGGCGATCATCGCGCGGATCCGCACCGCGCTCCTGGATCGCGGCTGGGTTCCCTAACGCCCACCCCGATCAGCGGTCGCGTGCGCTTGTAACGCCGCCATCCCCCCTCGGAAGGCGGCG
>DATISQ010000192.1:0-2292 GCA_035581905.1 Cryobacterium sp. | reverse complement strand
GGCCCTCTCCTTGTCGACGAACCGCACCCCGCCCCGGCGGCGACCGGTGATGGAATCGAACGTGGAGAGCACGAACTCGCCGTCCTCCGGGGCGAACAGCCCGTTCAGTCGCACGTTGCCGTTGCTCAGCCGGTAGACCTTCAGGTAGCGGTCGTCGAAGGCCTGCTTCTCCCGGGCGGCGATGCCGGCCTCGTCGAGCTGGTCGCGCATCCGTCTCGCCCGTTTGAAGACCTCGTCGGAATTCAGCGACGACGCCTCGGCCAGCAGCGCCTCCAGTGCTGCCCCGAGCTTCTCGGCCGTGACCGCCGCGTCAATCTGGCCCAGGCCGGCGCGGATCGACTCGGCCGCATCGACCGAGAGGGTTCCGGTGGTGACGGCCCGGGCGATGGGCGCCTGCCACGGCACTCGTGCGACGAACTCGGCGACCGTGGCCGCGGCCGCTTCCGCGTCAGGTGCTGCGAGCGCCGCCTCGACCAGCTTCTCCGCAGCCTCGGCGTCGGCCATCATGGTGCCGACCGCGACGAGCTTGTACGCGTCTCCCTTGGATGAGCCGGTCCACTTCTGGATCAGCGCCTGCGGGGACAGGAACCCCTGCTGCGCCGCCAGGCCGGAGTGCCCGAGCTCGGGCCGGGAGCGGCGGGCGATGGTCGCGGCCATCCACGCGGAATGGGTGTCCAGGAGCCGCCGCGCGGCCGCGATCTGCTTCTGACCCGCCAGGAGCGCGGCGTCGGGCAGAGCCTCGTAGTCGGCGCTCGAGGAGCCCAGACGGGCGACCGCATCGGCCGCCTGCCTGAGGTCTTCCGCGAGGTTGATCATGGTCCGAGGATACCTTGATACGCACCTATAGTCGAGAGTTGCTCACTGAATGTGGAAACTAAATTCGAACTTTTGTTCACCATTGGAGTCGCGGGAGAACCAGCCGGGCCAGCTCCGCGGGCGCCGCCCGTCCGGGGCCCACCACCCGGCCCGTCAAACCAGCCGGAAGGCCAGGCTGCGCAAGCCCCCCGACAGCCGCGGAGGGTCGGTCTAGGGTGTCGGCATGGGAGTCAGTACAGGACGCGACAACCTGCGCACCGGGATCTCCCGGTGCGTCGCGGCGTGCGACGCACTCGTGGCGGTGAGCGAGGACTGTGCGGACGCCTGCCTCCGCATCGAGGGCAACGGCGACGTCACCCGCTGCTTCCTCGCCGACCTGGACTGCATCGAGGTGTGCTCGTCCACGAGCCGGCTGTTGTCGTGGCACGCCCAGAAGGACGGCTCGACGACCATCGCCCTGCTGGAGACCTGCCGCGAGGCCGCCCGGGCATCGATGGCGGCGTGCGAGTACATGGCGAAGCTGCATCCGGGCTGGCACACCTGCAGCATGGCCTGCCGCCGGGTGGAGGAGGCCAGCACGAGGCTCCTGGCCGTGCTGCGCCAGTAATCGGCGGCAGGTCAGGATGCCTGCTCGTCGTCCTTCGCTATGCGCTGGCCGACCACGGCCGAGACGCCGTCGAGGCGCATCGAGACGCCGTAGAGGGCGTCCGCGATCTCCATCGTGCGTTTCTGGTGCGTGATGACGATGAGCTGGCTGGTGGCGCGCAGATCCTCGAAGATGGTCAGCAGCCGGCCGAGGTTGGCATCGTCAAGGGCGGCCTCGACCTCGTCCATGATGTAGAACGGGCTCGGGCGGGCCTTGAAGATGGCGATCAGCAGGGCCACGGCGGCGAGTGAGCGCTCCCCGCCCGAGAGCAGCGAGAGCCGCTCGATCTTCTTGCCCGCGGGCTTGACCGAGACCTCGATCCCGGTCGTCAGCAGGTTGTCGGGGTCGGTGAGCCGGATGCTGCCGCTCCCGCCCGGGAACAAGACCGGGAACACCTCGGCGAACGCCGCCTGGGTGTCGTCGAAGGCGCTGCCGAAGATGGCGCCCATCTTCTCGTCGATCTCCTCGATGATCGTGAGCAGGTCGCGGCGCGTGTTGGTGAGGTCGGTGAGCTGCTCGGTGAGGAAACGGTGCCGCTGCTCGAGCGCCGCAAACTCCTCGAGGGCCAGCGGGTTCACCCGGCCGAGCTGGGCGTAGCGACGTTCGGCGACGGCCAGACGGCGCTGCTGGTCGTCCCGGTCGAAACGGACCGGTCCTGGGGTCTTGTCTACGCTCGCGTCTGCGTTGTTCGTGCCCGGGATCGGCTGGTCCGGCCCGTACTCGGCCACGAGCACCTCTTCGGTCAGGCCCAGGTCGCTGACGGCGCGTTCGAGCAGCCCGGACAGGTGCAGCTTCTTCTCGTAGATGGTCAGTTCCAGGCCGTGCACGGT
>DATISQ010000191.1:0-4179 GCA_035581905.1 Cryobacterium sp. | reverse complement strand
CAGGGTGGCGACGAGGGCGGCCAGCGCGCCGAGGAACGCCGCGGCGGGCAGCGCCACGGCCACGCCGAGGACGATCACGCCGACCGCGCCGAGCGAGGCGCCGCTCGACAGCCCGAGCAGGTAGGGGTCTGCCAGCGGGTTGCGGGTCACCGACTGCATGACCGCGCCGCTGAGCGCGAGCCCCGCACCGACCGCGGCCGCGGTCAGCACGCGCGGCAGGCGCAGCTGCCACACGATCGAGTCGGTCAGCGGGGCCACCTCGGCGGCGCCCGGCAGGCCGAGGTGCCCGGCCAGGCTCCGGGCGACATCCGTCAGGCTCACTTCGGCCGGCCCGATCGTGACGGCCAGCCCCGCCGCGAGCACGAGAGCCAGAATCGACAGGGCGAGCCAGGCCAGATAGCGGGCGCGCCCGGCGCCGCGACGGCTCTGAGCCGCCGTGCGCTCGACCTGCTGCGGCTCCACCCGGTTCACCTGCCTCCTCCGATCTGCGCTGTTCTGCCGTGACGTGCGTTGTTCTGCTGTGCCCGCGGTTCCGCCCTGCGGCTAGTTCGCCGTTGCCGGGTCGAGCGCGGCGAGCTGTTCGATGGTCGAGGCGGCCGCTTCGACATTGCGGATGCCGGCCTCGGTGGCCGCGAACGGCAGCACGATGGAGCGCTTGGCCTTCACGGCGTCGAGCTGCTGCGTGGCCGGGTTCGCCTCGAGGTTCGCGATCTTCGCCGCGGCGGTGTTCCAGGTGGCGTCGACGAGCACGATCACGCTCGGGTTCGCCTCGATCACCGACTCCCAGCCCACCGAGGTCCAGGTGTCGTCCACGTCGGCGAACACGTTGCGGAGGCCGGCGGCCTCCATGATCATGTTGGGCGAGCCGATGCCGGCGCCCACGTAGGGGGTGTCGGTGCCGCTCGAATACCAGAGCGCGGTGGTGTTCGTGGCGGTCGGGTCGAGGGCCGCGAGCGTCTTCTGCTGGTCCGCGACCAGATCCGCCGCGGCCTGCTCGGCGCCGAAGATCGCGCCGGCCTCGGTGATCTCGCCGAACACGGAGTCGAAGGTGAGCGGGTCGGGCATGTAGCCCTCGCCCTTGCAGGCGGCGGGGGACACGTAGCTGCCGATCCCGAGGTCGGTGAGGCTCTGGCGTTCGCCCACGCCCTCGGCCGAGAAGTTGGACTCCCAGCCGCCGTAGACGAAGTCGGGCGTGAGGCCCAGCACGGCCTCCTGGCCGGGCACGAAGTCGCTGACCACGAACAGGTCTTCGCCGGCCTTCTCGAGGGATGCCGGCAGCGGCCCGTCGAGGAACGCCGAGCCCACGATGCGGTCACCGAGGCCGAGCGCCAGCAGCAGCTCGGTCGTCGACGACTTGATCGTCACGATGCGCTCGGGCGCGGCCGCCACGGTCACGTCGGTGCCGCAGTTGTCGATCGTGACCGGGTAGCCCGCGCCCGAGCCCGCCGCGGCGCTCGGCGCACTGCTGGACTCGCTCGCGGAACCCGCCCCGGCGCATCCGCTCAGCAACAGTGCAGAAGCGGCAGCGCCCGCCACAACGAGGTACATCGGCTGAAGTTTCACAGAACCACCTAGATTCGGTCCCACCCTCTGCCGCGAGAGCGCACAATGCGCCCTTATGGCGTCGCGGAAGGGGCAGATTATGCGCTTTCGCGAGGGGAGAGGCAGGGAGAAGAAGAAATGGGAACCGAGGGAGTGTCGGCGACCTGTCGCTCAAGTCAGAGGCGGCTCAACCGGTCAGAGCCAACCGGCGGTCTGCTTTCAGCCTAGGCCAGAACTCCGGAGCGGCCCATCCCGCGGGGAGCGGCCGCCGGCCGGAACCGGGGCATCCGGGCGACGGATGTTCCGGCGGCGCCGGATATCCCCGACTCCGGCCAGATAAATCCTTGCCACCGGCTGATTCGCTCGACAGGATGAGGAACGCGCGTGTCGCGAAGAAAAACAAACACGGACAATGTCGTTCGGCTTGGCGTTGTTCCATCCCTGGCGAATGTGGAGACAAGATGACTGTAGTTCGGGCAGCAATCACCCAGACCGAGTGGACGGGTGACCAGGAGTCGATGATCCGGAAGCACGAGGGATTCGTGCGCACGGCCGCCGAAGCGGGAGTGCAGGTGATCTGCTTCCAGGAGTTGTTCCACGGCCCGTACTTCGGCATCGTGCAGGACGCCAAGTACTACGACTACGCGCAGAGCGTGCCGGGCCCGCTCGTGGAGCGGTTCCAGAAGCTCGCCGCCGAACACACGATGGTGATCGTGCTCCCCGTCTATGAGGAGGAGCAGCCCGGCGTGCTCTACAACACGGCCGCCGTGATCGACGCCGACGGCACCTACCTCGGCAAGTACCGCAAGCACCACATCCCCCACCTGCCCCAGTTCTGGGAGAAGTTCTACTTCCGCCCCGGCAACGCCGACTACCCCGTCTTCGACACCATGGTCGGCAAGATCGGCGTCTACATCTGCTACGACCGGCACTTCCCGGAGGGCTGGCGCGTTCTCGGCCTGAACGGCGCCGAGATCGTCTTCAACCCCTCGGCCACCAAGCCGGGCCTGTCCAACCGGCTCTGGGAGCTCGAGCAGCCCGCCGCGGCCGTTGCCAACCAGTACTACATCGGCGCGAACAACCGGATCGGCACCGAGTCCGAGGAGTTCGGCGACGACGCCGTCACGTTCTACGGCAGCTCCTCCTTCGTCGACCCGCGCGGCAACTACGTCGGCGAGGTGGCCTCCACCGACACCGAGGAGATCGTGATCCGCGACCTCGACCTCGGCGCCATTCGCGAGGTGCGCAACTCGTGGCAGTTCTACCGGGACCGCCGTCCCGACTCCTACGGCCCGATCGTCGCACCCTAGGGCCGGGGCGCATCGTGAAGACTCTGATCCAGAACGGCACCGTGGTCAGCGCGACCGGTCGGGTGCAGGCGGATGTCCTCATCGACGGCGAGATCATCGTCGCCGTGCTGGCACCCGGCTCCGCCCTCCTCGGAAACGACCTCGCCGCATCCGTCGACCGCGTGATCGACGCCGCCGGCAAGTACGTGATCCCAGGCGGCGTCGACGCGCACACGCACATGCAACTGCCGTTCGGCGGCACCGCGGCCAGCGACACCTTCGAGACCGGCACCCGCGCCGCGGCCTGGGGCGGCACCACCACCATCGTCGACTTCGCGGTGCAGAGCTACGGCCAGCGGGTCTTCGACGGCCTGGCGGCCTGGCACGAGAAGGCGGCCGGCAACTGCGCCATCGACTACGGCTTCCACCAGATCATCGGAGACCTCAACGAAGACTCGTTGCAGGCGATGGACGGGCTGCTCGAGGAGGGCATCTCCAGCTTCAAACTGTTCATGGCCTACCCCGGCGTCTTCTACTCGGATGACGCGCAGATCCTGCGCGCCATGCAGAAGTCCGCCGACACCGGGCTGATGACCATGATGCACGCGGAGAACGGCCCCGCCATCGACGTGCTCGTCAAGCAGCTGCTCGCCGAGGGCAAGACCGACCCCTACTACCACGGCGTCGCCCGCGCCTGGCAACTGGAAGAGGAGGCCACGCACCGCGCGATCATGCTCGCCAACCTCACCGGTGCACCGCTCTACGTGGTGCACGTGAGCGCCAAACAGGCGGTCGAACAGATCGCCACCGCCCGCGACCACGGTCAGAACGTGTTCGGCGAGACCTGCCCGCAATACCTCTATCTCTCGCTCGAGGAGAACCTCGGGGCGCCGGGGTTCGAGGGCGCGAAGTGGGTCTGTTCCACGCCACTGCGCTCGCGGGCCGAGGGCCACCAGGACCACCTGTGGCAGAGCCTGCGCACCAACGACATCCAGATGGTCTCCACCGACCACTGCCCGTTCTGCATGAAGGGGCAGAAGGAGCTGGGTCTCGGCGACTTCTCGAAGATCCCGAACGGCATCGGGTCGGTCGAGCACCGCCTGGACCTGCTCTACCAGGGCGTCGTGAACGGCCGCATCTCGCTCGAACGCTGGGTGGAGATCACCTCCACCACGCCGGCCCGGATGTTCGGCCTCTACGGCAGGAGGGGGGTCATCCAGCCGGGCTCGGACGGCGACATCGTGATCTACGACCCGAACGGCCACACCTCGATCGGCGTCGACAAGACCCACCACATGAACATGGACCACTCGGCCTGGGAAGGGTACGAGATCGACGGCCACGTCGA
>DATISQ010000190.1:0-14592 GCA_035581905.1 Cryobacterium sp. | reverse complement strand
GTCGTACCGGCCGTGCTGCTGGTGCTCGCCTGCTGCCTGGGCGCCCTGCAGGTGGTCGGCCAGCAGGTGCGCCTCACGGATGCCGCGGCCGACGCCGCCCGGTCCCTGTCCCGGGGCGACAGCGTCGACCGGGCCGCGGGGCTGGTGCAGCGGGCGGTGCAGGGTGCCTCGATGACCCCCGAGCGGCGGGGCGAGTTCGTCTGCGTGGACCTGCGCGCGCCGAGCTCGTTCGGCGCGTTCGCGGCCTTCGGCCTCACGCTGCGGGCCGGGTCCTGCGCACTCGGCGGCGGGCTGTGACGGCCCGGCGCGTGAAGCCCCGGCGGGGGAGGTGCCGGCCGGCGATACCCCGGCCGGCGATACCCCGGCCGACGTCGGCATCCGAGCGCGGGTCGGGCACGGTGCTCGCGCTCGGGGTGTTGGGAGCGGTCCTCATGCTGACGGCGGTGCTGCTGCCGCTGTTCGCCGCGCTGGTGGTCGGCCAGACGGTGCAGGGGGCAGCGGATGCCGCGGCGCTCGCCGCCGCCGACACCGCCTCGGGCGTGGTGGCAGGGGTGCCTTGCGCGGCGGCGGCCGAGGCCGCGAGGCTGAACGGGGCATCCGTCACCGTCTGCACGGTGGACGGCCTGATCGCCTCGGTGACGGCGGTGCGCGGCTACCTCGGTTTCGACCTGGGCGCCCAGGCCCGCGCCGGGCCGCCCGACTCGCCCGGCGGCCCCGCCGGCTGACCACGGTTCAACCGCGGTTCAGTCGATCGGGCACGCGGGCGGGCACGCGGGCGACCGGGCAGGCGGCCGGGCGGGCTGACTGTCGCGAGGGACGTGGTTCAGTCGAACAGGGCCTCGATGTAGCGGTAGTCCACGGCGGTGGGCCGCTCCGGGGAATCGGTGGAGCCGAATTCGAGGCCCGAGCCGCGCAGGTAGAGATAGCGCTTGTTGCCGTCGGCGGGGATCTCGAGTCGCGGCCGCGGATCGCCGGATTCCAGGAACTCGGTGGTGACAGTCTTGCCTTGGAGGGGGCCGTCCGTGAGCTTCGCGGTGTACGTGCCCGTTGCTGAATTCGCCATGCTCCAATTGTCTCCGCCAGCGCAGGCCTCGCAACCCCCCAAGTGGTCTCGCCGGGAGTGTTCGATTAGGCAGGCACCATATTGCAGTGTGTATGGTGTGCCATGGCCCACTTGGACCCGTACCTATAAAGAGGAGTCTGGTGCCAGGCACTAAGAAGCTGGTCATTGTCGAATCGCCGACGAAAATGAAGTCGATCGCCGCCTATCTGGGCGACGGCTACGAGGTTTTGTCCTCGGTCGGCCATATCCGCGACTTGATTGAGCCCAAAAACCTGCCGCCGGAACTGAAAAAGGGCCCGCTCGGCAAGTTCTCCGTCGACGTCGACAACGGCTTCGAGCCGTACTACGTCGTGTCCGACGCGAAGAAGAAAACCGTGGCCGAACTCAAACGGGCCATGAAGAACGCCGACGAACTCCTGCTCGCAACTGATGAGGACCGCGAAGGCGAGGCCATTGCCTGGCATCTGCTGCAGGTCCTGCAGCCCAAGGTCCCGGTCAAGCGCATGGTCTTCCACGAGATCACCAAGGAAGCCATCCTTCAGGCGAAGGACAACACCCGCGACCTGGACACCGCCCTCGTCGACGCGCAGGAGACCCGGCGCATCCTCGACCGCATTTACGGCTACGAGATTTCTCCCGTGCTCTGGCGCAAGGTCGGCCCGGGCCTGTCCGCCGGCCGCGTGCAGTCCGCGGCCACCCGCCTCGTCGTCGAGCGCGAACGCGAACGCCTGGCGTTCGTCTCGGCCGGCTACTGGGACCTGATCGCTCAGCTCGCCCCCGGCGCGTCGGCGACGGATGCCGCGTTCCAGTCCAAGCTCGTGCGCCTGAACGGGGAGCGCATCGCCTCCGGCGGCGACTTCGACGACCTCGGCCGGCTCAAGCCGAAGGTGACGGCGGTCACGCTCGACGAGGCATCCGCCCTCGCCCTGGCCACCGCCCTCAAGGAACCGTCCGTCGCGCTGACCGTGACCAAGGTCGCCTCCAAGCCCTACCGTCGCAGCCCGGCCGCGCCCTTCACCACCTCGACCCTGCAGCAGGAAGCCGCCCGCAAGCTGCGCTTCACCGCCCGCCAGACCATGAGCGTGGCCCAGTCGCTCTACGAAAACGGGTACATCACCTATATGCGAACCGACTCGCCGTCGCTGTCGCAGCAGGCGATCACGGCCGCGCGCACCCAGGCGTCGGCGCTCTACGGCCCCGAAACGGTGCCCGACAAGCCCCGCCTGTACAAGGGCAAGAGCAAGAACGCCCAGGAGGCGCACGAGGCGATCCGCCCGTCCGGCGACACGTTCCGCACCCCTGCCTCGCTCGCCTCCACTCTGCGCGGCAACGACTTCAAGCTCTACGACCTGATCTGGAAGCGCACCGTCGCCTCGCAGATGGCGGACGCGACCGGTTCGACCGCGTCGGTCACCATCGCCGCCGGGCCGACCGGCGCATCCGAGCACTCCGCCGCATCCGGGGCCCTCGCCGAGTTCGCCGCCAGCGGCACCGTGATCACGTTCCGCGGCTTCATGCTGGCCTACGAGGAATCCCGGGACGAGGAGCGCAACGCGCCCACCGACGCCACCGAGTCCAAGCTGCCGCCGCTCGAAGAGGGCCAGAAGCTGACCCTGCTCGACGTGGAGGCCAAGGGCCACGAGACCACCCCGGCCGCCCGCTACACCGAGGCGAGCCTGGTCAAGAAGCTCGAAGAGCTCGGCATCGGCCGCCCCTCGACGTACGCGTCGATCATCAGCACGATCACCGAGCGCGGTTACGTCACCCCGCGCGGCCAGTCGCTGGTGCCCAACTGGATCGCGTTCTCCGTCGTGCGCCTGCTCGAGGAGTACTTCACCGACCTGGTCGAATACGACTTCACCGCCGAGATGGAGGACGACCTAGACCGCATCGCCGACGGCAAGGCCGACCGGGTGGACTGGCTGACCAGCTTCTACTTCGGCTCCGACAAGCACCGCGGCCTGCGCCAGGTCATCGACAACCTCGGCGAGATCGACGCCCGCCAGGTCAACTCGATGCCCATCGGCGACGACATCACCCTGCGCATCGGCAAGTACGGTCCCTACCTCGAGGTCATCGACCCGGGTGCGGCACCGGATGCCCCGCCGCGCCGGGTGAACATCCCGCCGAACCTGGCCCCCGACGAGCTGACCCCGGCGAAGGCCCGGGAACTCATCGACGCGCCGGTCATCACCGACCGCGTGATCGGCGAGAACCCCGAGAACGGCAAGCGCATCGTGGCCAAGGACGGCCGCTTCGGCCCGTACGTCACCGAGCTGGAGCCCGAGCCCGAGGTCGTCGAACCCGGCGAGACCATCGACCCGGTCACCGGCGAGGTCACCCTGCTCGCCGACTCGGCCGCCGCCGAGGCCGCCTCGACGACGACGGCTGCTGCAGCCGCTGCCGCTGCCGCTGCCGCGAAGCCCAAGCGCAAGGCCCCCGCTAAGAAGAAGGTCGCCGCGGTCAAACCCCGCACGGCCTCGCTGTTCAAGACCATGGACCTCGCCACGATCGACCTCGACACGGCACTGCACCTGCTCGCCCTGCCCCGCACGGTGGGCATCGACCCGGAGACGGGCGCGGAGATCACGGCGCAGAACGGCAAGTTCGGCCCCTACCTCAAGAAGGGCGTCGACACCCGGTCGCTGACCAGCGAAGACCAGATCTTCGAGATCGACCTGCCCGGCGCGATCGAACTGTACGCCCAGCCCAAGTACGGCGCCCGGCGGGCGTCCAGCGCGCTGAAGGAGTTCGAGGCTCCCGACCCCGAGAGCGGCAAGGCGATCAAGATCAAGGACGGCCGGTTCGGCGCCTACGTCACCGACGGTGTCACCAACGCCACCATCCCGAAGGCCGAGACGGTGGAGGAGGTCGACTTCGACCGCGCCGTGCAGCTGCTCGCCGACAAGCGTGCCAAGGGCCCCGCCGTGAAGAAGAAGGCTCCCGCGAAGAAGGCCCCGGCCAAGAAGGCGGCGGTCAAGAAGGCCCCGGCCAAGAAGACGCCGGCGAAGAAGACCGCCGTGAAGAAGCCGACCCCGTCGGGTGCCACCACGACCGTGCGCGCCCAGCGCACCCCGGCCCAGAAGGCCGCCACCGCGGCCAAGGCCGCGGCGACCCGGGCCGCCACGGCGGCGGCGAAGGCGGCCGCACAGAGCTCCCCGCAGTCGTGACCGGCGACGCTCGCGCGGTCGTGGCCGGGCTCTTCATCACCCTCGAGGGCGGTGACGGGTCCGGCAAGACGACCCAGTCGCAGCTCCTCACCGAGTGGCTCGAGCAGCGCGGGCGCACCGTGCTGCGCACCCGCGAGCCCGGCGGCACCGAGGTCGGCGTCGCCATCCGCGAGATCGTGCTGCACCACCGCGGCGAGGTCGCTCCTCGGGCCGAGGCGCTCCTCTACGCCGCCGACCGGGCCCAGCACATCGCCACCGCGGTGCGGCCGGCGCTCGCTCGTGGCGAAGTGGTGATCCAGGACCGCTACCTGGACTCATCCGTCGCCTATCAGGGTGCCGGCCGGGTGCTCGACGCCACCGAGGTGCGCGATCTGTCGCTCTGGGCGGCGGAGGGGCTGCTGCCCGCGCTGACCGTCCTGCTCGACCTCGACGAGACCGTCGCGCGCGGCCGGCTCGACGCCGACAACAAACGCTTCGACCGGCTCGAGGCGGAGAAGAGCGACTTCCACCGCCGGGTGCGCGCCGCGTTCCTGGCCCTGGCCGACGCTGAGCCCGAGCGGTTCCTGGTCGTGGATGCCGGGCTGCCGGTGGCCGAGATCGCCGCCGTCATCCGGGACCGGGTTGCCGCGCTGCTCTGAGCCGGTTGAGCTCTGAGCACCCTGTCACCGACGAAAGGTACTCTGGTCCGATGACTGTGTGGGATGGCCTGACGGGTCAGGCGGATGCCATCGCGATCTTCCGCGCCGCGGCGGAACGGCCGAGCGGGGAAGACGCCGAGGCGCGCGCCGGATCGGCGATGACCCACGCCTGGCTGATCACCGGCCCGCCCGGCTCGGGCCGCTCCAACCTCGCGTTCGCGTTCGCGACCGCGCTGCTCAGCCCGGGCACCGAGGCCGGCGACGAGACCGCCCGCCGCCTGGTCGACGCCCGCACGCATCCCGACCTGACAGTGCTCTCCACCGAGGGCGTCATCATCAAGATGGATGCGGTCAAAGAGGCCGTGAAGCGTTCCCAGTACTCCCCGTCGGTGGGCCGCTACCGGGTGGTCGTCGTCGAGGACGCCGACCGGATGGTCGACCGCACCTCCAACGTTCTGCTCAAGGCCCTGGAGGAGCCGCCGGAGCGCACCGTGTGGATCCTCTGCGCCCCCAGCGAGGCCGACCTGCTGCCCACGATCCGGTCCCGGGTGCGGTCGGTGCGGTTGCGCGTGCCGAGCATCGACGACGTCGCCGAGCTGCTCGTCACCCGGGACGGCGTCGACCGGGCCACCGCCGAACGGGCGGCCCGGGAGGCGCAGAGCCACATCGGCATGGCCCGCCGCCTGGCGACGAACCCCGACGCGCGGGCGCGACGCGAGGAGACCCTGCGGGCGGCCCTGGGCATCCGTGGGGTGTCGGCGGCTGTGAACGCGGCCGCCCGGCTGCTCGCCATCGCCGGCGACGACGCGAAGGCGATCACCCTCGAACGTGACGCCGCCGAGCGCGAGGGAGTGCTGCGCTCCCTGGGCGTCGAACCGGGACAGTCCGTGCCGCCCGGCCTCCGCAGCCAGATCAAGGCCCTCGAAGACGACCAGAAGCGGCGGGCCACCCGCAGCCTCCGCGACGGGATCGACCGCATCCTGGTCGACCTCACCTCGCTCTACCGCGACGTGATCATGGTCCAGCTCGGCCGAGAGACCAGCGTCATCAACCGGGAACTCCTCACCGAGGTGCGGGCGGCGGGAGCCGCCTCCGCGCCCGCGGCCACGCTGTCCACCCCGGACGCGCTCGCCCAGGCCCGGCAGCGCACCGACACGAACGTGGCGCCCGCCCTGGCCCTCGAGGCCATGCTCGTCTCGGCGATCCGCCGGTGACCGAGACACTGTCCCACAAAGCAATGTCCCACAAAGCACTGTCCCAGACAGCAAGGACCCAGAACGCAATGTCCCAGAAAAGGGGAATCCGTTGACCAGACGAACTCGCGTGCGCACCCTGTCGGTGCGAGCCAGAGCCACCGCCCTGGCGCTGGTGCTCACCCTGGGCCTCAGCGGTTGCGTGCCGCTGTTCCTGCCGGAGCAGACGCCGTCCACCTCGGTCCCGACCGGGGAGAAGGTCAGCGCCGACCTCGAACCGTTCTACAACCAGGTGCTCAAGTGGAAGGACTGCGACTCCGGCCTGCAGTGCGCCACGGCCTCGGCGCCGCTCGACTGGGACGAACCGGGCAACGGCGAGACGGTCGACCTGGCGCTGGTGCGGCATCCGGCCACCGGAACCCGGGTGGGTTCCCTGCTCGTCAACCCCGGCGGCCCCGGCGGCTCCGGCTACGACTTCGTGAAGGATTCCCTCGATTACGCAACGGATGCGAAGCTGCAGGCCGGTTTCGACGTCGTCGGTTTCGACCCGCGCGGGGTGGGCCGCTCCTCCGCGGTGAGCTGCTACGAACCGGCCGAGATGGACGAGTACCTCTACGGCCTCGCCGCCGCGCCGCGGGGGAGCGATGAGTGGATCCAGGAGCTCTCGGCGTCCGCCGTCGACTTCGGCGCCGCCTGCCAGGAGAACACCGGCGCCCTGCTCGGACACGTCGACAGCCTCAGCGCCGCCCGCGACCTCGACCTGCTGCGCGCCGCGCTCGGCGACGAGAAGCTCAACTTCCTCGGCTACTCCTACGGCACGTTCCTCGGTGCGACCTACGCGGACCTCTACCCGGAGCGGGTGGGACGCCTCGCCCTCGACGGGGCCCTCGACCCGGCCACCAGCAACGCGGATGTGACCCGGGTGCAGGCCACCGGGTTCGAGAACGCGCTGCGCTCCTACCTCGACGATTGCCTGGCCGGCGAGGAGTGCCCGTTCGACGGCACCGTCGACGAGGCCATGGCCACCATCGGCGCGCTGCTCGCCTCGGTCGACGTCAGCCCGATCACGGCCACCGACGGCCGGCAACTCGGGGCGAACACGCTGCTCACCGCCATCATCTACCCGCTCTACCAGGCCACCGCGTGGCCGAACCTGAGCGAGATGTTCGACAGCGTGCTGCGCGGCGACGCCGACCTGGCCTTCCAGTTCGCGGATGGCTACAACGGCCGGTCCGCCGACGGCACCTACCGCGACAACGCCACCGAGGCGTTCCTGGCCATCAACTGCGTGGACTACAGCTACAACGACGACCCCGCCTCGATGCGCGCGCAGGCCGCCGAGATCGAGCAGGCCGCCCCCACGATCGGCAAGTACATGGCGTTCGGCGACATCGGCTGCGCCAACTGGCCCTACCAGTTCGACGGGGAGCGCTCGGAGATCACCGCCGACGGGGCCGACCCGATCCTGGTCATCGGCACCACCAACGACCCGGCCACGCCCTATGTGTGGGCCGAGAACCTGTCGGAGCAGCTCGCCAGCGGTCACCTCGTCACCTTCACGGGGGAGGGCCACACCGCCTACAACAAGTCGAACGCCTGCGTGAACTCCGCCGTCGACGACTACCTGCTGAAGGGGACGGTGCCGGCCGAGGACCCGATGTGCTGAGCATCCGTCGGGCTGCAGATTTGCGCGTCGTGTAAGAATTGAGGCATGTCGCCACACCAGGAACCGGGCCTGCGCGAACGCAAACGGCTCGCGACCCGGCGTGCCCTGCAGCGGGCCGTGCTGACGCTCACCTGCGACCGGGGGATCGAGAAGGTGACCGTCGAGGAGATCAGCCGGCTCGCCGACGTGTCCCCGCGCACCTTCTTCAACTACTTTCCCTCGAAGGACGCCGCCCTGGTCGGCGACGAACTCGACCTCGCGTCCGAGGAGCGGATCGAGGCCTTCGTGCGCGGCGGGCCCGACGGGGACATCCTGGCGCAGCTGGCCGCCCTGCTCTCGGACAGCCTCCGGAGCACCGAGGGCGACCGGGAGATCCACCAGCTGCGGCGCCGGGTGATGAAGGAGAACCCGTACGTGTTCGGGATGCGGATGGCCACCCTGCGCAACTTCGAGGGCCGGCTGCAGGAGATCATCACCCGGCGCTTCGTCGCCGACCACCCGGAACTCGGGCCCGAGTCGGTGCGGCTGCAGCAGCGGGCGCTCCTCTTCACCCTGGTGGCCGTGGCGGCGCTGCGCCACGCCTGGCGGTGCTGGGCCGACTCCGACGCGGCCCGGCCCCTGGCCGAGCACGTCACGGCCTCCTTCGCCGACCTGTACGAGATGACCCTGCAGACCCGCTAAGCTTGGTTGCTGTGTCACCGAGGTTTTCCGAGAGGAAGAATCGTGACGCCGCCTTAGCTCAGTCGGTAGAGCGTCTCACTCGTAATGAGAAGGTCATCAGTTCGATTCTGATAGGCGGCTCCATCTCATCAAGACAGCCCGGATAATCGGTGGCCGCGGACATCCGTCATCTGGCCCGTCGTCACGTCATCACGCAAACGCGGAGATTTTCGGGAAACGCCGGTTCTGCCGCCTGCCTGAACGGCGTGTCGCGAAAATCTCCGAAGTTGCGTGCGCTGCGCGACGGATGTCCGGGCCGCCGGGCCCGGCCGCGGCGCCGCGCACTGGCTAGGCTGATCCCATGACCGACGCAACCCGCACCGACGCAATCCGCTGGGGCATCCTGGCCACGGGCGGAATCGCCCACGCATTCACCAACGACCTGCTCCTGAACGGCTTTCACGTGCAGGCGGTCGGTTCGCGTTCGCAGGCTTCGGCGGATGCCTTCGCGGGCGAGTTCGACATCCCCACGGCTCATGCCAGCTACGAGGCCCTGGCCGCGGACCCGGATGTCGACATCATCTACATCTCGACCCCGCATCCGTTCCACGCCGAGAACGCCAAGCTCGCCCTGAACGCCGGCAAGCATGTGCTGATCGAGAAGCCGATCACCCTGAACGGCGCCGAGGCCCGGGAGATCGTCGACCTCGCTGCGACCCTGGGGCTGCTGGTGCTCGAGGGCATGTGGACCCGGTTCCTGCCGCACATGGCGCGCATCCGCGAGATCATCGCCGCGGGCACCCTCGGCGACGTGCGCTCCCTGATCGCCGACCACACCCAGGACCTGCCGGATGACCCCGCGCACCGGCTGAACGCCATGCACCTCGGCGGCGGTGCGCTCCTCGACCTCGGGATCTACCCGCTCACGTTCGCCTCGGAACTGTTCGGGCGCCCCGAAACGATCCACGCGAGCGCGACCTTCAAGGCCACCGGCGCCGACGCGCAGGTCGCCACGACCTTCCGCTACGCGGGCGGGCAGATCGCCCAGACCCTGTCGGCCAGCAACACGACCGGCCCGAACACGGCCACGATCCTCGGCACGCTGGGCCGCATCGACATCGACCGGGTCTGGTACTCGCCCACGGACTTCCGGGTGCTGAACAGCGCCAACGAGGTCGTCGAGACCTTCACCGCCGAGATCACCGGGCGCGGCATGCACTTCCAGGCGGCCGAGGCGGAGCAACTGATCCGGGCCGGCAAGATCTCGAGCGACATCCTGCCGGTCGAAGAGCTGGTCACGATCATGGAAACGCTCGACCTGGTGCGCGCGCAAATCGGGCTGCGGTACCCCGGGGAGTAACCGGCCGCAGCCACCCCCCGTTCTGGGGTGGCCGCGCCCGGGTCGCTGGTCCGTCGGCCCGTGACGGCTCGGCTAGCGTGGGGTGCAACGGAAGCGGGGGATCCGATGCACGCCAACGCGCACGCGGGGCGGATAGCCCCCCGTTCCCGGCGCCATGCCCGCTTCGGCCGCTGGGTCCTCTGGTCGATGTGGGTCCTGCTGCTCGCCTACCTGATCGGCCTGCTCGCCGGCTCCGGTCCGGTGTTCAACGGGTCCTTCGCGCTGGTCACCGCGGGGCTTCCCGCCCTGCTCTGCTGGGCTGCCGTTCTCGGCGCGGAACGCGGGCGCACCCAGCTGAGCCTGGTGGCGGCCGCGATGACCGCCTTCGCCGCCGGCAACACCTACTTCGTGCTCGCGGGCGCGGCAACACTGCCGTTCCCGTCCCTGGCCGACATCGGCTACATGTTCTTCTACCCGTTGATCCTGGCCGGGCTCGGCGTGCTGGCCCACCGGCAGCACGGGGACATGCGCCGCTCCGTGCTGGTCGACGGCGCCGTGGGGTCGCTCGGCGCGGCATCCGTTCTGGCCGTGCTGCTCAGCCCGGTGATCGCGTCGGCGGGTGCCTGGCCGCCGTCCCCGGCTGCCCTGGTGGCAGCCAGCTACCCGCTGCTCGATCTGCTGCTCGTGTCGGTCATCACGGGGATCGCCGCGGCCCGCGGGCTCGACGTGGGTCGATGCTGGGCCCTGCTCGTGCTCGGCCTGCTGATCTTCGCGGCGACGGACGTCGTCTATGCCTTCCAGATGTCCGCCGGAACGTACGCCTTCGGGACCCCGCTGGATGCGGGCTGGGCGCTCGGCCTCACCCTCGTCGCGGTCTGGGCCTGGGACCTGGCCCGGCCCGGCGTCAGCGCCGGGCGCCCCCTGAGCGGCGCGTGGACTCTCGCGGTCCCCGGGGCGGCCACCGTGGCGGGGATGGCGGTGCTCGTCCTGGGCACCCAGGTGAAAATCTCCACCCCCGCCGTGATCCTCGCGGGCGTGACCCTGGTGCTCGGAACCGTGCGCACCCAGATCGCCTCCCGGCAGATCGGGCGGATAGCCGACCTGCGCCGCCAGGCGAGCACCGATGACCTGACCGGGCTGCCCAACCGGCGGGCCCTCTACGCCGAAGCGTCCGCCCACCTCGTGCCGGGGGACGGCCGCCGGTGCGCCCTGCTGCTGCTGGACCTCGACCGGTTCAAGGAAGTGAACGACAGTCTCGGCCATGACGTGGGCGATCTGCTGCTGGTGCAGGTCGGTTCGCGCCTGTTCGAGCAGCAGCGCCCCGGCGACCTGCTCGCCCGGCTGGGCGGCGACGAATTCGCGCTCCTGATCCAGGATGCCGGCCACGACGAGGCCGCGACGGCGGCGGCGGCGCTGCAGGCGGTCCTGGCCCGGCCGTTCACCCTGGAGGGCATCGCGATCGAGACCGACGTCAGCATCGGCATCGCCCTGTTCCCCGACCAGGGCGACACCCTCAAGGTGCTGCTGCGCAAGGCCGACATGGCCATGTACAAGGCCAAGTCCTCCCGCAGCGGGCACCACGTCTTCGTCGGCGCCGACGACGATCACGGCGACTCCCGGCTGCGGATGATGGAGGACCTGCGCGGCGCCCTCGCCTCCGACGAGCTCGTGCTGCACTACCAGCCCAAGATCGAGCTGGGCACCGGTCGGGTGCGCGGGGTGGAGGCGCTGGTGCGCTGGCAGCACCCGAGCCGGGGTCTGCTGCCCCCGGATGCCTTCCTGACCCTGGCCGAGGACGTCGGACTCATGCGCGACCTGACCCGGATCGTGCTGGGCAAGGCGCTCGACCAGGCCGCGGTCTGGCGCGCCCGGGGCACACCGCTGACCGTCGCGGTGAACATGTCTCCGAGCACCCTGATCGAGGCCGACCTGCCCGAACGGATCGCCGCCATGATCCGGGCCCGGGGGCTGTCGGCCTCGGTCCTGATGCTGGAGATCACCGAGGACTTCCTGATGGAGGACCGGGCCCGGGCCCGGGACATCCTGATCCGCCTGCGGGGGAGCGGCATCCGCATCGCCGTGGACGATTTCGGCACCGGCTACAGCTCTCTCGCCTACCTCCGGGACCTGCCGATCGACGAGCTGAAACTGGACAAGTCCTTCGTGTTCCCGATGGCCGACGACGCCCGGGCCGCGGCGCTGGTGGCCTCGATCATCGAGCTCGCCCACAGCCTCGGCGTGCGGATGGTGGCCGAGGGTGTCGAGGACGCCGTCGCCTACGACGAGCTGATCCGGTACGGCTGCGACGAGGCCCAGGGCTTCCACCTGTCCCGCCCGTTGCCGGCCCCGGCACTGGACGCCTGGCTCGCCGCCCGGAGCTTGCTCGCGACCGCGCTGTAGGCACGAGCGCCCGAAGCCGAGGGCGCCTCACATGCCCGACGGGTAGGGTTCACGGGTGGAACAACTGAAGCCTCGCACCCGCCGCGCGGCCGTCCTCATCGCCGTGGTCGCCCTGCTGGGCGCGGGGGCCGTGCTGGTCGGGGCCTCGACCCGGGCCCCGGATGCCGCGGCCACCGCATCCGTCGCCGCCGCCGGCGCAGGTGCGAGCCTGAACCTTTCGACAGCGGCAGCCGTTCCGGCCCGCCCGGTTCCCGGCACCGCCGCCGACGCCCGGACCCTGCGCACCTGCTCGGTCGCCGCGCTGGCCGCCGACCCGCGGCTGGCCGATTTCCAGGCCCAGGTGGTCAACGCCGACACCGGCGAGGTGCTCTTCGACCGCGGGGGCGACACCTCCTCGCGCACCGCCAGTGTGCTCAAGGTGCTGACCAGCGCCGCCGCCCTCGAGGTGCTCGGACCGGACTACCGGGCCACGACCACCGTCGTCGCCGGCAGCACGCCGGGGTCGGTCGTGCTGGTCGGCGGGGGAGACCTCACCCTGACGCGCCTGCCCACCGGCACGGAATCCGTCTACCCCGGCGCCGCACACCTCGACGAGCTCGCCCGCCAGACCCTCGCGGCCTGGCAGGCGAACCCGGCGAACCCGCCGATCACCTCGCTCGTGCTGGACGCCTCCTTCTTCGGCGGACCCGGCTGGGAACCCAGCTGGGACGTACTGGAACGCAACGCCGGGTCGATGCCCGATGTGACCGCCCTGCAGGTCGACGGCGACCGCGACGACCCGACGCGCCGCAGCTCGGCCCGCAGCATCGACCCCATCGGCCGGGCCGGGACGGCCTTCGCCGCCGCGCTCGGCGGCGGCGTGAGCGTCAGCCTCGGCACCGCGCCGGCCGGGGCCGAGCAGCTCGCCGTCGCCCGCTCCCAGCCCGTGTCCGTGCTGATCGGGCAGTCACTGATCGTGTCCGACAACGCGCTCGCCGAGATGCTCGCCCGGCTCGTCGCGGTGGAGTCGGGGGCCGGCAACACCTTCGACGCCCTGCAGCAGTCCGTCGTCGCCGCGCTCGACACCTACGGCATCGACACGACCGGCATCCTCATCGCCGACGGCTCGGGCCTGAGCGACGACAACGCCGTGCCCCCGTCCTACCTCACCCGGCTGTTCGTCAAGATCAACGACCGCGAGGGCGACCTCGGCGTCATCTTCGACGGGCTGCCGATCGCCGGCGGACCGACCGGCTCGCTGTCCTACAGCGACCGGTTCACGGGAGAGAACGCCATCGCCGACGGCTCCGTCTTCGCCAAAACCGGCTGGATCGACAGCGGCTACACCCTCTCCGGCATCATCCGGGCGGCCGACGGCACGCCGCTCACCTTCGCCGTTTACGCGCTGGGGGATGTGAGCGATAATGCGAAGCAGGCGCTCGACACGATCACCGCCGGCTTTTTTCGCTGCGGAGACAAACTGTCGAACTCCTGACCTCACTCGGCGACAGAAGGAGTAATCCGTGACCAGGGCCCTGTTCATCATCGACGTTCAGAACGACTTCACCGAGGGAGGGGCCCTCGCCGTCGCGGGTGGGTCTGCGGTGGCCGCGGGGGTGAGCGCGCTGTTGATGGAACAGCCGGATGCCTATGACGTGATCTTCGCCTCCCGTGACTGGCACGACCCCGACAGCGACAACGGCGGCCACTTCGCCACAGCCGGCGAGCCCGTCGCCACGGACTCCTGGCCCGTGCACTGCGTGGCGGGCACCCCCGGCGCCGAGTACCACCCGTCGCTGCTGCTGCCGGACACGACCATTCACATCCGCAAGGGGCAGGGCGTACCCGGCTACTCCATCTTCGACGGCATCTCGGAGGGCAGCGAGAAGACCGGCGAGCTGCTGATCGCGAACGGCGTCACCGACGTCGACATCGTCGGGCTCGCCACCGACCACTGCGTGCGCGCCTCGGGCCTGGACGCCCTCGAGCACGGCCAGCGTGTGCGGGTGCTGACCGACCTGGTCGCCGGCGTCGCACGGGGCACGAGCGAGGCCGCCCTCGCCGAGTTGGCCTACGCCGGCGCCCTGCTCGTCTCCTCGGACGTCGCCTGAGCGTGGGTGTGACCGACCCGACCCGTCCCAGTAACCCGACTTCGGCCGGCTCGACCGGCTCGACCGGCGACGGCGGTGCGTTGTTCGCCCGGCGCCTCGACGGCGTGCGGATTGCCTACGATTTCGTGCCCGGGGAGCGCCCGATCCTGCTGGTGCACGGATTCGCGTCGTCGGCGCAGGTGACCTGGGCCGGCACCGGCTGGGTGCGCGCCCTGCAGGACGCCGGGCGCGGCGTGATCACCCTCGACCTCCGCGGCCACGGCCGCAGCGACAAACCGCACCGCAGCATCGACTACCTGCCCCGGCAACTCGCCGCCGACCTCGTGGTCGTGCTCGACACCCTCGGGCTGGAGCAGGTCGACGTGGTCGCCTA
>DATISQ010000189.1:0-15595 GCA_035581905.1 Cryobacterium sp. | reverse complement strand
TACTCTAATTACAGACAAATGGCTTTGAAGGAGACAATCGCATGAGCGAATCCGTTAACCTCCCGGCACTCGGTGAGAGTGTCACCGAGGGTACGGTCACCCGCTGGCTGAAGAACGTGGGAGACCGCGTCGAAGTCGACGAGCCGCTGCTGGAAGTTTCGACCGACAAGGTGGACACCGAAATCCCGTCCCCCATCGCCGGCGTGATCGAAGCCATCCTGGTCCAGGAAGACGAGACCGTCGAGGTCGGCACTCCCCTGGTCACGATCGGTGACGGTTCCGCCGCTGCCGCTCCGGCCGAGGCAGCCCCGGAACCTGAGGCAGCCCCCGAGCCCGCCGCGGAAGCGCCGGCACCCGAGGCCGCTCCCGCGCCCGCCGCGGAAGCGCCGGCACCGGTGGCAGCTCCCGAACCCGCCGCCCCCGTGTTCGCGCCCACACCCGTCGCCGCACCGGCACCCGTCGCCGCACCGGCACCCGTCGCCGCACCGGCACCCGTCGCCGCACCTGAGCCGGCCGTCGCCCGCGGATCGCACGCGGGGACATCCGGCTACGTCACCCCCATCGTCCGCAAGCTCGCGAACGAGGCCGGCGTCGATCTGTCCACTGTGGTCGGAACCGGTGTCGGCGGACGCATCCGCAAGGAAGACATCGCGCTCGCCCAGGCCGGCACCTCCGCCGGCACGACGGCCGAAGCCGCACCGGCCGTGGAGATCTCCGCCCTGCGCGGGACCACCCAGCCGATGTCGCGTCTCCGCAAGGTCGTCGCCGAGCGCGCCGTCATCTCGATGCAGTCGTCGGCTCAGCTGACCACCGTGGTCGAGGTCGACGTCACCCGGGTCGCGATTCTGCGCGACAAGGTGAAGGCCGATTTCCACGCCAAGACGGGCAACAAACTGTCCTTCCTGCCGTTCTTCGCTCTCGCCGCCGCCGAGGCGCTTCAGGCCAACCCGATCATCAACGCCACCATCGACGGTGACACGATCGTGTACCCGAGCCAGGAGAACATCAGCATCGCGGTCGACACCGAGCGCGGCCTGCTGACCCCGGTCGTGCGCAACGCGGGCGACCTCGACCTGGCCGGATTCGCCGCTCAGATCGCCGACCTCGCCCAGCGCACCCGCGACAACAAGCTCAAGCCCGACGAACTGTCTGGCGGAACGTTCACGCTGACCAACACCGGTTCGCGCGGCGCCCTCTTCGACACGCCGGTCGTCTTCCTGCCGCAGAGCGCCATCCTCGGTACCGGTGTCGTCTACAAGAAGCCCATCGTCGTCAGCCAAGGTGGCCTCGACGCGATCGCGATCCGCTCGACCGTGTTCCTGGCGCTGTCATACGACCACCGCATCATCGACGGCGCGGATGCCTCCCGCTTCCTCGTCACGATGAAGCAGCGTCTCGAGGCAGGTGCCTTCGAGGCGAACCTCGGAATCTAGACACCCGCGTCCGTGACCGGACGCCGTGACTAGTAGTCGAGAATTTCCCTGATTCGCCAGCCGGCCTCGCCCTTGACCACAAGGACCGAGGCCGGCTGTCGTTCTGCGTCCGGGGACTGGAGCGACACGAGCGCGACGTCCCCCGTGCGCTCCACCAGAACCGCTACCCACGAGGACAGGTCCTCTCGGTCGGGTTCGCCAGCGCCTTGCTGGATCCGGTGCAGGGTCTGGCTGTCGGCCGCCATCGCCGCCGATTGGGGCTGATGGGCACGGTCGAGGCAGAGAACCGAGACCTCGCCCAGACAGTGGTCTCGGATCCGCAGCAGGGCCGGAACCGCACGCACCGGATCGTCACCAAGCAGCAGGGCTCCCGGGGTGTCCGCCGCGGTCGACTCCACCGGGTCGAGCGTCGGGAGCCCGGACGCCTCCGCCGGCTCCGTGGTCACGGCCGGCCGCGCTCCGTTGCTGTCCGCGGTCCCGCTCGGGCCGAGCGCCGAGAGCGCCAATCCGGCGCTCACGACGGCGACGAGGGCCGCCAGGAGCCGCGGTCCGATGCGGAACCGGTGATGATCGCCCCGCAGCGCCGTCAGCGTGCCCGACCGCAGCCGACGAACCGTCGCCCGCGTCCCCGAGACCAGTCTGCCGAGCATCCGTCCGGCCCGGGACTTCCCTGCTGCGACGCGAACCGGCTCCGACGCCACCTGCCCGGCAGTATCGTCCGGCAGCGGCCGCCGGAGCCAGTCGTCGGGCGATTGTGGTGCGCGGCCGGATCCGCTGGTCTGACCCAGCCTCACCGGTACGGCCTCGGCCCAGGCGAACAGGTGGTGCTCGAGTTCGTCGAGCGCTCGCGCCGATGAACGGGCGGACGGCACCGAGCACCACCGGTCCAGGTCGCGGAACGCTGTCGGGGCAGGCAGAGCAGGGACAACCTGGTCGAGCACTGCGCGGACGACCTGCGCCAGACGGCCGTGGGCCGCCTCGAGCGCCTCGGGGCGCCCTCGACCGGGGCCCGGCAACGCCTGGAGCTCCCCGAGCCCGGTCAGGACCGGGCGGCCGGTGGAGTCGAAGAGAATGTTCGACAGGTTCACGGCAGGATGCGTCAGCCCGATGGCCTGCAGCTCAGCCAGTGCGGCCGCGACCGGTGCCAGGATCGTCACCGCCTCCCCCGGATGGATGCGCCGGCGGCCCGTCAGCAAGCCGGTCAACGCACCGCCCGTGAGCTGTTCGAGCACGAGGCAGGTGCGGCCATCGGGCAGGGTGCCGACATCGACGAGCGTGGTCAGTCGTCCGGGCGTCACGGTGGTCAGGGCGCGGACCTCTCTTTCGACCGAGAGCTCCTCCGTTCCCGGCCGGAAGACCTTGAGCACAACGGGAGCTGTGCGGCCGTCCGGATCCTGCCCGTGCACCGCGCGCCCGGGTGACGTCGACCGTGCCGGTGCCACGCCCACGTACAGGTCCGTCCGGTCGCTCGACCCCAGACGCCGCATCACCCGGTACCCGGCGATCAGTGCCGGACCACCGCTGGGTGCCGGGGGCGGGGTCGGGATCTTCGGGTACCGGCCACGTCGAACGCGAGTTCTCATGCCGTTGATGCTGGGCCCGCCGGTTCCTTCCCGGCCGACCCGGAATCGGTTCGGGGACAACCGGGCCGGCATCCCGGTGGGGAGGAATAGCGGGGTTTAGGATGGCTGCATGCTCGACTTTGTCGTCGCGGGGCTAAGCGCCAACTCCGTGCCGTATGTTGAGGGCCTTGAGCTCCAACGCGCAGTCCACCGTTCCGTCGTCTCCGGGGAGAGGCCGGACACCGTCATCTTCCTCGAACATCCGAGTGTGTATACCGCCGGGAAGCGCACCGCTCCCGAAGAACGGCCCACCGACGGAACCCCCGTCATCGACGCGGACCGCGGCGGGAAGATCACCTGGCACGGCCCCGGGCAACTGATCGGGTATCCGATCCTGCTTCTGCGGGAGCCCGTCGACGTCGTCGGCTACGTGCGCGTCCTCGAGGGGATCCTGATCGATGCGCTGCTGGGCTTCGGCATCGTCGGATGCCGGGTGCCTGGCCGTTCAGGAGTGTGGGTCGGACCGGAGGGCAAGGAAGACAAAATCGCTGCCATCGGAATCCGCGTCGCGGAAGGTGTGACCATGCACGGTTTCGCCCTCAACTGCAACAACTCGCTCGAGCCCTACGACCACATCATCGCCTGCGGGATCAAGGATGCCGGCGTCACCACCCTGTCGAGACTGGTCGGCCACGACGTGGACCCCGCCGAACTCATCGCCCCCATCACGGCCCAGTTCCAGGCCGCCTGGGCGGTCGTCGCATGAGCGCCGCGCCCGAGGGGCGGAAGATGCTGCGCCTGGAAATCCGCAATATGGAAACGCCCATCGAACGGAAGCCCGCCTGGATCAAGACGGTGGCGAAGATGGGACCGGAGTACCGCAAGCTGCAGAACCTGGTGAAGGGCGAGAACCTGCACACCGTGTGCCAGGAGGCCGGCTGCCCCAACATCTTCGAATGTTGGGAGGACCGCGAGGCGACATTCCTGATCGGAGGGTCGCAGTGCACACGGCGCTGCGACTTCTGCCAGATCGATACCGGCAAACCCGCCGAGTACGACACTGATGAGCCGCGCCGGGTCGCGGAATCCGTGGTCAAGATGAATCTGCGCTACGCCACAGTGACCGGCGTCGCCCGCGACGATCTGCCCGACGAGGGCTCCTGGCTGTACGCCGAGACGATCCGGCAGATCCACCGGCAGAGTCCCGGAACCGGGGTCGAGATCCTGGTCCCGGACTTCTCCGGCAACCCGGACCACCTCGCCGAAGTCTTTTCCGCCCGGCCCGAGGTCTTCGGCCACAATGTGGAAACCGTCCCGCGCATCTTCAAGCGAATTCGGCCGGCATTCCGCTACGACCGGTCCCTCGACGTGATCACGCAGGGCCGGAACGCCGGCCTGATCACGAAATCGAACCTGATCCTGGGCATGGGCGAGGAGCGTGCGGAGGTCAGCCAGGCGCTCCAGGACCTGCACGACGCCGGAACCGACATCATCACGATCACCCAGTATCTGCGGCCGAGCGCGCGTCACCTGCCCGTAGCCCGCTGGGTGAAGCCGGAGGAGTTCGTCGAGCTCAGGGAGGAAGCCGAGGCCATCGGTTTTCTCGGTGTGCTCTCCGGCCCTCTGGTGCGCTCCTCCTACCGGGCAGGCCGCCTCTGGGCCCAGTCCATGCTGGCGACCGGTCGCGAGGTGCCGCCGCAACTGCGGCACCTGGCGGATGCCTCTCTCGGGTTCGCACAGGCGGTCTCCTGATCGAAAATCGGTCACTAGACATTCGGGTGACTGGGTAGTCTTGGAACCATGGCACGCAGCAAGGACAAGACTCCCCGCCCCCCGAAGAAGCCCGGCCGCATGAAGCAAATGTGGCAGGTGTTCCAGATGACGCGCCGCTACGACAAGAAGATCGTGTTGTTCATGGTTCTCGGCTTCGTGGTGCCCGTCGCCTTCGCCCTGGGACTGGCCCTCATTCTGTCCCCCGGGAGCATCCTCAACATCGTGTTGTGGACGATTTCGGGCGTTCTCGGCGGCGTCCTCGCCATGCTCATCATTCTGGGGCGGCGCGCCGAGAAGGCCGCGTACTCCCAAATCGAGGGCCAGCCCGGCGCCGTCGGCGCGGTGCTGCGCGGCTCGCTGAAGCGCGGCTGGGTCGGCAGTGAGATGCCCGTCGCCGTCAACGGCAAGACCCAGGATGCGGTCTACCGGGCGGTCGGACGCGGTGGCGTCGTGCTGATCAGTGAAGGGCCGCGCACCCGCACGGCCCGGATGCTCGAGGAAGAGCGTCGGATGGTGACCAGGCTCGGCGGAACCATCGCCGTCACAATCATCAGCGTCGGCCCCGACGTTGATGCCGTGCCGCTGCACAAACTGGCCAGGCGCCTCACCCGGATCAAGCCCACCCTGACCAAGGCCGAGGTGCTCGCCGTGACCAACCGGTTGAACTCCATGACCAAGAAGCTGCCGATCCCCAAGGGCGTCGACCCGATGAAGGCACGCCCGCAGCGCGGAAACTAGCCGTTCCCGCCGCGCCGGTCAGACTAGCCGCGGATGAGCACTGTTCCGGCGACCTTGTCGTGAAAGCCGCGCTGGTCCGAATCCCAGACCAGCGCGGGGAACGCCAGCCCGAGCAGGAGCGAACGCACGACGGGGCGCCACAGCCCGACCCAGCCCGGCTGGAGCGGGACGACGCGAAGACCGACCAGACGGTGGCCGATGCTGCCGCCGATCGTCGGGATGAACACGATCTGCAGTCCCACGAAAATACCGGTCACAGCGAAGCCGTTGACCAGCCCGTTCGAGCTGAAGAACAGTGCCGCCGCCGCGTAGGCCAGCGCCCAGTCCAGCGCGAGGGCGCCGATCCGGCGACCGACGCGCCCCACGGACCGGGCGCCGTCGTTCGGAAGGCCGAGGCGCTCCCCCGGCCATCGGCTCGGTGGAAGTTGACCGAAAGTGGTTGAGTTCGAGGCTGCTGCTGACACGGGTTGAGTCTACCGAGCGGACCCCGCTGTAACATGTGTGAAACATAAGCGTCACTGCCGGGTAATGGCACCCCGGTAACCTCAAGTGAGCCGCAGTGCGCGACTCACAGTTCTACGCCCACGTCGTTTGGAGAAAACACCGCATGTTCCGCGATTCGTCAGAAGTGCTCAAGTTCATCAAGGACACCGACGTCAAGTTCCTTGACATCCGTTTCACCGACTTGCCGGGTGTGCAGCAGCACTTCAACATCCCCGCGTCGACCGTCGATGAAGAGTTCTTCACGGTGGGACAGATGTTCGACGGTTCGTCGATCCGCGGGTTCGCGTCGATCCACGAGTCCGACATGCAGTTGATCCCGGACGTGACCACGGCCTACATCGACGCGTTCCGCACCGAGCGCACTCTCATCATGCTCTTTGACATCTACAACCCGCGCAACGGTGAGATCTACTCGAAGGACCCGCGCCAGGTCGCCAAGAAGGCAGAGAAGTACCTGGCATCGACCGGGATCGCGGACACTGCCTTCTTCGCACCCGAGGCCGAGTTCTACATCTTCGACGATGTCCGCTACGAAGTGAACCAGCACTCCAGCTTCTACTCCGTGGACTCCAGCGAGGGTGCCTGGACCTCGGGCAAAAAAGAGGTCGGCGGCAACCTCGCCAACAAGACCCCGTTCAAGGGCGGCTACTTCCCCGTCAGCCCGGTCGACCAGCACGCCGACCTGCGCGACGACATCTGCCTCAAGCTGATTGACGCCGGACTCATCCTGGAGCGCAGCCACCACGAGGTCGGCACCGGCGGGCAGGGCGAGATCAACTACCGCTTCGACACCATGGTGCACGCGGCCGACGATCTGCTCAAGTTCAAGTACATCGTCAAGAACACCTCGGCCGAATGGGGCAAGACCGCCACGTTCATGCCGAAGCCCCTCTTCGGCGACAACGGTTCCGGAATGCACACGCACCAGTCGCTGTGGGCGGACGGCAAGCCCCTCTTCTACGACGAGGCCGGCTACGGCGGACTGTCCGACGTCGCCCGCTGGTACATCGGTGGCCTGCTCAAGCATGCCCCTGCCGTGCTCGCGTTCACCAACCCGAGCGTCAACTCCTTCCACCGCCTGGTGCCCGGTTTCGAAGCTCCGGTGAACCTGGTCTACTCGGCCGGCAACCGTTCGGCTTCTATCCGGATCCCGATCACGGGCACCAACCCGAAGGCCAAGCGCATCGAGTTCCGCGCTCCGGACGCCTCGGGCAACCCGTACCTCGCCTTCGCCGCCCAGCTGATGGCCGGCCTGGACGGGATCAAGAACCGGATCGAACCTCACGAGCCGGTGGACAAGGACCTCTACGAGCTGCCGCCCGAAGAGGCCAAGAACATCCCGCAGGTTCCCGCGTCGCTCGGCGAGGCCCTCGTGGCCCTCGAAAACGACCACGACTTCCTGCTGGCCGGCAACGTCTTCACACCCGAGCTGATCGAAACCTGGATCGACTACAAGCGTGAGATGGAGATCAAGCCGCTCGCACAGCGTCCGCACCCGTTCGAGTTCGAGCTCTACTACGGCGTCTAGACCCTAGCCGCAACAGCAGGGCCGCATCCCCATCGGGGGGTGCGGCCCTGCTGTTGCGTCGGCCGACGACGGTGCCGGGCTACCCGCCGAAGGGTCCGGCGCGTTCCACCGGGCCGTAGAACAGCCGCTCGAACACGGCTCGGGAGCGACGGGTCACCGACAGGTATTCCTCTTCGAGCTGATTGGCGGAGCCCGGCGGGTACTCCATCACCCGGGCGACGCCCTCGAGCGCAGTGCGGTCGGTCGGTAAGACATCCGCTGTCTTGTTCGTCCAGAGGGTGATCGCGGACCGGCAGCGGGACGCGAAGATCCAGGCCGCGGTGAGCGTGTCGGCATCCGCCTCGCTCACCAGGCCCGCCGCGACGCCCGCGCGGAGCGCACCGAGCGTCGACGTGGTGCGCAGCGACGCTCGGTCGGCCGCGTGCTGCAACTGCAGGAGCTGCACGAACGACTCCTCATCTCTAAACGATCCGCGACCCAGTTTGAGGTGGCGGTTGGGATCGGCGACCTGCGGCAGCCGTTCGCTTTCGACTCTGGCCTTGATCCGTTTGACCTCACGGATCGCCTGAGCGCTGATCGACGGCGGATACCGTACCTCGTCGGCGACGGCCTCGAAGTCGGCCAGGAGCCGCACATCGCCGGCGACTCCCCTCCCCCGCAAGAGCGCCTGCGCCTCCCAGGTGAGCGACCAGCGCCGGTAGTAGGCCTCGTAGGATTCGAGGGAGCGGACGACGGAACCGTTCTTTCCCTCCGGCCGCAGCCCGATGTCCAGGTCCAGAGGCAGTCGGTTGTCATCGGTGAGGCGGGACAGCTCTTTCACGATGAACTTCGCCCGGTCGTGGGCGGCCTCGCCGGTGAGGGTGCCCGGGCGGAAGACGTACATCACGTCGGCGTCCGAACCGAACCCCAGTTCGGAACCGCCGAACCGGCCCATCCCGATCACGGCGAATTCGATCCCGTCGGCACTCTGGCCGTCCTCGGTGCCGTCGAGCGTGGTGCCGCGAATGGCGGCGAGCACCCCCTGAATGACGGTGGCGGTAACGTCCGTGAGCCCGGTGGCCATCTCGTCAATGCTGACCTGCCCCAGAATCGCCGAGAACGCCAGCCGCAGCATCTCGCGGCGGCGGGCCGTGCGCAGGATCGATGCGGCGGCATCCGGGCTCTCATGCCGCGCCAGGACGGCGCGAGTCTCCTCCCGGAGGGTGGCCGCGCTTCGGGGCCGCAGGTCGTCCTCGTCCTCCAGCCAGGCCACGGACTCGGGAATCGTCTCCAGGAGCTCGCCGACGAACCGGGACGAAGACAGCACTCGGGTGAGGCGTTCGGCGGCCCCGGACGAGTCGCGGAGCATGCGCAGGAACCAATAGGTGGTCCCGAGACTGTCACTCAGGCGCCGGAACGCGAGCAAGCCGTAGTCCGGGTCGGCTCCCTCGGAGAACCACTGCAGCAGCACGGGCAGCAGATTGCGCTGAATCGTCGCACGCCGGGACACCCCGCCGGTCAGAGCCGCGATGTGGCCGAGGGCCCCCTTCGTGTTGCGGAACCCGATGGCGGCCAGCCGGGCCTCGGCCTGGGCGCTGGTGAGGCCCCGCCCCTCCGCCGGCAGCGCGGCGACCGCCGACAGGAGAGGGCGGTAGAACAGGCGCTCGTGCAGGCCGCGCACCCGGTGCGTGGTGTTCAGCCAGCGGACGGTGAACTGGGCGGCATTGGGGGCCAGTCCGGTCGCGCGGGCGAGGATGCGCAGGCTCGACTCGTCCCGCGGAACCAGGTGGGTGCGCCGGAGCTTCTCCAGCTGCAGGCGGTGTTCCATCAGCCGCAGGATGCGATACTCCTGGGCGAACTCGGCCGCTTCGGCGCGCCCGACGTAGCCGCTCTCGGCCAGCGCGGTCAGCGCCGGCAAGGTCCCGGCCTGCCGAACCGCCGGATCCGCCTGACCGTGCACCAGCTGCAGAAGCTGCACCGTGAACTCGATGTCGCGGAGGCCGCCGGGACCGAGTTTCAGCTGCACGGCGACTTCGTCCTCGGGGATGTTCTTGGTGACGCGCTCGCGCATCCGCTGCACGGACTCGACGAAATTCTCCCGGCTGGCGCTGGTCCACACCTTCGGGGACACCGCCGCCACATACCGGCCGCCGAGCTCGAGGTCGCCCGCCAGCGGCCTGGCCTTCAACAGCGCCTGGAACTCCCAACTCTTCGCCCAGCGTTCGTAGTAGGCGAGGTGGGACTCGAGGGAGCGCACCAGGGCGCCGGACTTCCCCTCGGGTCGGAGATTCGGGTCCACCTCCCAGAGCTCGGGCTCGATGGCCGGCTGGTTCAGGCCCCGCATCAGCAGGATGGCGAGCCGGGTGGCGATATCGACCGCGCGCGGCGCTTCCAGGCCGGCGTCCGAGTCACCCTCGGCGACGAAGATCACGTCGACGTCGCTCACATAGTTGAGTTCGCCGGCACCCGCCTTGCCCATGCCGATCACCGCGAGTCGGGTGGCGCGCACCTCGTCCTCCGGGAAAACGCCCCGGCCCGCGACCAAACCGGTCGACATGCTGCGGGCGACGGCCAGGGACGCCTCCAGTGCGGCGGCAGCCAGGTCGGCGAGCGTGCGGGCGACGGCGTCGAGACCCGCGACCGGGTCGGCCTGTTCGAGGTCGAAGGCGGCCAGCTGCGCCAGGCGGCGGCGGTAGCGCACCCGCAGGGCGACCCAGCCCTCGTCGTCGACGAGGCTGGCGAAGCCGTCCCTGGTACCGACCGACTCGAGCAGGTCCGCGGTCAGTTCCGCCGGGCCGGGAAGCATCGTCAGCGGTTTGGCGAGAACCGTCAATTCCTCCGGATGGCGCAGGAAGAAATCGGTCAGGCCGCTCGACGCCCCGACGACCCGCAGCAGCCGCTGGGTCGGGTCCGGGTGCAGCAGTACGGCCCGCACCTCGTTCGGCGCCTGGCGCAGTAAAGACACGAGCGCCGCGAGGGCGGCATCCGGGTCGGCCGTCCTGGCAAGCAGCGGGAGGAGGGCGGCCGGTTCGGGACCGCCCAGGTTACCGACTTCCTCCAGCCGGATCCGCACCTCTTGCAGCTCGACGAAGCCCGCCCGTGCAAGCTCGGTCAGAGTCAGCTGTTCCCGCTTCATCGGGTCTCGTCTTCCGGTCGTCAGAGCATCTGGAGGTTCTTGTCGAGCTCGAAGGGAGTGACCTGCGAGCGGTATTCCTTCCACTCCTGACGTTTGTTGAGCAGCACGTAGTTGAACACGTGCTCGCCCAGCGTCTCCGCGACCAGCTCTGATTCCTCCATGTACTGGATCGCGTGGTCGAGGCTCGCCGGAAGCTGCCGGTAGCCCAGAGCGCGACGCTCGGTGTCGCTGAGGCCCCACACGTTGTCCTCGGCCTCAGGGGGAAGCTCGTAGCCCTCTTCGATCCCCTTGAGCCCGGCGGCCAGCATGAGCGAATACGCGAGATACGGATTCGCGGCCGAGTCGATGGCCCGGTACTCGACGCGGGCGCTCTGCCCCTTGTTGGGCTTGTAGAGCGGCACTCGGATCAGCGCAGACCGGTTGTTGTGCCCCCAGCAGACGAAGCTGGGGGCCTCGTCCCCGCCCCACAGTCGCTTGTAGGAGTTCACGAACTGGTTCGTGACCGCGGTGATCTCCGGGGCGTGCTTGAGCAGCCCGGCGATGAACTGGCGGCCGGTCTTGGAGAGCTGGTACTGGGCGCCCGCCTCGTAAAACGCGTTGGTGTCACCCTCGAACAGAGACAGGTGCGTGTGCATGCCTGACCCGGGGTGCTCCGACATCGGCTTCGGCATGAACGTCGCGTAGACGCCCTGCTCGATGGCCACCTCCTTGATGACGGTGCGGAAGGTCATGATGTTGTCGGCCGTGGTCAGCGCATCCGCGTAGCGCAGGTCGATCTCGTTCTGACCGGGACCTGCTTCGTGGTGGCTGAATTCCACCGAGATGCCGAGGTCTTCGAGCATCCGCACCGACCGGCGCCGGAAGTCGTGGGCCGTGCCCCCGGGGACGTTGTCGAAGTAGCCGGCCTGGTCCACCGGCACGGGTCCGTTCTTGCCGTACTTGGACGACTTGAGCAGGTAGAACTCGATCTCGGGGTGAGTGTAGAAAGTGAAGCCGCGATCGGCCGCCTTGGCCAGCGTGCGCTTGAGCACATTCCGCGGATCGGCGACGGCAGGCTGACCGTCGGGCGTCATGATGTCGCAGAACATGCGGGCGGTCGGGTCGATCTCCCCGCGCCAGGGCAGGATCTGGAAGGTGGTCGGGTCCGGGTGCGCGAGCACATCCGCCTCGAACGACCGGGTGAGACCCTCGATCGCCGATCCGTCGAAACCGAGTCCCTCGGCGAATGCCCCCTCAACCTCTGCGGGTGCGATCGCCACCGATTTCAGCGTGCCGACGACATCCGTGAACCAGAGTCGGATGAACTTGATTCCCCGCTCCTCGATGGTCCGGAGAACGAAGTCGCGCTGCTTGTCCATTCACGCCCTTTCTTGTCGCTCCCTAGGCTACTGTCTGGCGTCGACTATCGGGCGAAACCGGCCGCCGATCGGCGCGAACGCGCCTTGACTACACTTGAGGCATGCCAGAGTCGACCGTCCCGGATGCCGCCCAGCCCGTCAGCGAGCTGAATCCCTTCGTTCCCGCTCAGTCGGGGCCCAAACGGGTGCGGACCCGCCATTTCCACAACGCCAAGCAACAGGGCATCCCGATCACGGGGCTCACCAGCTACGACATGCTCACGGCCCAGATCTTCGACCAGGCCGGCATCGACTTCCTGCTCGTGGGCGACTCGGCCGGCAACAACGTGTTCGGCTACGAGACCACCCTGCCGGTGACCGTCGACGAACTCATCCCGCTCACCCGGGCCGTCGCGCGCGCCGTCACCCGCGCCCTCGTCGTCGCGGACATGCCCTTCGGCTCGTACGAGACCGGCCAGAGCGAGGCCCTGCACACCGCCGTGCGTTTCATGAAGGAAGCGCAGGCCCACGCGGTCAAGCTCGAGGGAGGCGTGCGCAGCCACAAGCAGATCAAACGCATCGTGTCATCGGGGATCCCCGTGATGGGCCATGTCGGCTTCACCCCGCAGAGCGAGCACGGCCTGGGCGGGCACATGATCCAGGGGCGCGGCGCGGCCGCGGACCAGCTGATCGAAGACGCCCTCGCGGTGCAGGACGCCGGCGCCTTCGCGGTGGTGCTCGAGATGGTCCCGGCGACGGTGGCGGCGCTGGTCACCGCACGGCTCGAAATTCCCACGATCGGTGTCGGCGCGGGACCCGACGTCGATGGGCAACTGCTGGTCTGGACGGACTTCGCCGGCATGACCGAGGGACGGGTACCGCGGTTCGTGCGGCAGTACGCCAATCTGCGCGGCGTGCTGACGGACGCCGTGCACCGGTTCAAGGACGACGTCGGCTCCGGCGCCTACCCGGGGCCGGAACACAGCTACGAGTAGCCCCGCGGCAAGCGGGACTAGCGGTCGTTCTCGGCCTCTTCTTCGGCCCATTTGGCGCTGTTCGCGCGCAGCTTCTCCAGTGCGTGGGCGGCCTCCTCCCGGGTGGCGAACGGCCCGACGCGCTCTGTCCACGGGGACTGCATCCCCTGCTCGACCGCGCCCGTGCGCATGTTGTACCAGAACTGATGATCGGTGTCTTCGGACATAAGCTTGATCCTATGCCTAAGGATTCTGTTGGTCACCTCCTCCCGGGAGCGGTTTCTCCGCTCCGCACCGTTCCCCGCCACATCGTGCGCCCGGAGTACGTCGGGAAGGAGATGCCCACGCCCTTCACCGGATCGGATGTCTACTCCCCCGAGCGCATCGAGCTCATCCGCGCATCCGGCCGGATTGCCGCCGGGGCCATCGAAGCGGTCGGACGGGCCATCCGACCCGGCGTGACGACAGAGGAACTCGACCGGATCGGCCACGAATACATGATCGAGCGTGACGCCTACCCGTCGACGCTCGGCTACCGCCGCTTTCCCAAATCGTTGTGCAGTTCCGTGAACGAGGTCATCTGCCACGGCATCCCCGACGACACCGTTCTCGAGAACGGCGACATCGTCAACATCGACATCACCGCCTACAAGAACGGTGTGCACGGCGACACGAACGCCACCTTCATCGTCGGTGAAACCCGGGACGAGGTCAGACTCCTCGTCGAGCGCACCCGGGAGGCCCTCGCCCGCGGCATCAAGGCGGTCGCTCCCGGTCGCCAGGTGAACGTCATCGGCCGCACCATCGAGTCCTACGCCAAGAGGTTCGGCTACGGGGTCGTGCGCGATTTCACCGGTCACGGCGTCGGTGAGGCCTTCCAGTCCGGCCTGATCATCCCGCACTACGACTCCGCCCCCGTCTACGACACCGTGATGGAGGTCGGCATGGTCTTCACCATCGAACCGATGCTCACCCTGGGCGGGACGGACTGGGACATGTGGGCGGATGACTGGACCGTGACGACCCGGGACAAGAGCATCACGGCCCAGTTCGAGCACACCCTCGTGGTCACCGAACGCGGCGCCGAGATCCTCACCCTCCCGTGACAACCGGTAGGTTTTGACTATGAGTTCAACCATGGCCATCGGCATTGACATTGGCGGCACCGGCATCAAGGGAGCGGTGGTCGATCTGTCCACCGGCAAGCTGGTGTCCGATCGGGTGAAACTGCCCACACCCAAAGGCGGCCGCCCGGCCGACATCATCGAGACGACGAAGACACTTCTGGCCACGGTTCACGCCGAGGAGGGCGCGGGTGCACTGCCGGTGGGCATCTGCTTCCCCGCCGTCGTCAAGAACGGCCACACCATGTCGGCTGCCAACGTCTCTGACAAGTGGATCGGCCTCGCTGCCGAGAAACTCTTCGAAAAGGGCCTCGGCCATCCCATTCACTTCGTCAACGACGCGGATGCCGCCGGCTACGCCGAGTCGCAGTTCGGCGCGGCGAAGGGGGTGAGCGGTGTGGTCATCATGACGACCCTCGGTACCGGCATCGGAACCGCACTTCTCAATCACGGGGTGCTGGTGCCGAACACGGAACTCGGCCACCTGCAGATCGACGGCGTGGACTACGAGACGAAGGCCGCATACTCCGCCAAGGAACGCGAGAACCTGAGCTGGGAGAAATGGGCCGGTCGGCTGCAGAAGTACTACTCGACCGTGGAGGCCCTCTTCTCACCTGACCTCTTCATCGTCGGCGGCGGGGTGTCCAAGCACCACCAGGAGTTCCTGCCCCTGCTCCGGCTGAAGACAGCCATCATCCCGGCCGTGCACCGCAACAACGCGGGCATCCTCGGGGCCGCCGCTCTCGCCGTCAAGCACCAGGACTGACCGCCAGGGCTCGCATGGCAGGACGAATCGCGGACCTTCCCCTCCTCGAACCGGCTGATCGGGCCGCGTGGCGGTCGTGGCTGCACGGCAACCATGCGGCGTCGCCGGGAGTGTGGCTCGCCGTAGGCAAGAAGACCGGGACGGCCACGGCTCTCCGGTACGAGGACGCCGTGCAAGAAGCCCTCTGTTTCGGCTGGATCGACAGTGTCGCTCGCCGCCTCGACGAGGGCCGGTTCCTGCAGCTTATGACCCCCCGCAAACCGGGAAGCGGCTGGGCCCCGAGCAACAAGGAACGGGTCCAGCGGTTGGGCAGCGCCGGCCTCCTGGCTCCGGCCGGGCTGGCCGCGATCCAGAGAGCGAAAAGCGACGGCTCCTGGACGCTGTTGGACGACGTGGAGGCACTCGTGGTGCCGGATGACCTGGCGGCCGCGCTGGCGGCCGCCCCCTCGGGAGAACGTGCCTTTGCGGCGCTGCCGGTCTCCCTGCGAAAGCAGGAACTGTACGCGATCACCACGGCCAAACGTGCTGAGACGCGCGCCAAGCGAATCTCAGCGACGGTGGCCCGGGCCGTGGAGCGGTTCGACGCAGCCCCCTGAGGCGGAAGGTGGAATGGGCCGGCTATTACGCCGGGTTCTGTCCCGGTGCCGAAGCACCCTGGACGGCCATCTATCTCGGGACTACGTTGCCGCAGCCCTCTAGCGGTCTACCCGGAAACTCGGCGAGCCGCCTTGGCGTTTCCTG
>DATISQ010000188.1:0-1634 GCA_035581905.1 Cryobacterium sp. | reverse complement strand
CCCGCACTTCGAGTACGTGTCGTCGGCGGCAACGGATGGCCTCACCCGGGTGGCACTGGACACCGGCAAGCCGGTGGGTTTCGGCGTGCTCACCCTCGACGACGAGCAGCAGGGCCTGGACCGGGCCGGCCTGCCCGGCTCCAAGGAGGACAAGGGCGAGGAGGCCGCGTCGGCGGCCATCGCAACCGCGCAGCTGCTACAGAAGCTGCGGGGCTACAGCTTCGAGTGATCCCGTTCCGGTCGAGGGTGCCCGTTCCCCGGGTCACTCTCGACCGGAACGGGCACGATGGGCGGCGGCATCCGGATCGTTATCTCCGCGTTAGCCGAGGATTGGCCCCGCGCGGGCTCCGGCCGTAGGGTGCTAGGGCGGCTGTCACAAACGGCCGCCCTTTCGTGCGGCCCATGGGGGCAGCCGCTGACGCCTGATCGACGTCTGCTCCTGGCCCCGATGCTCCGCTTCCGCGTCAAACCCCGGAGCAGTTCTCCATGTCAGCACCCACCACCTCGGCCACTCCCGTCGCCACGGCGGCACCCACGAATCCGCGCAGCCGCGTGATCCTGGCCAGCCTCATCGGCACGACCATCGAGTTCTACGACTTCTACGTCTACGCGACGGCCGCCGTTCTCGTCTTCCCCTACCTGTTCTTCCCGACCGGCAACCCGACCACGTCGCTGCTCGCGTCGTTCGCCGTCTTCGGCGCGGCCATGGTGGCCCGGCCCATCGGCGCCCTGGTCTTCGGCCACTTCGGCGACAGGAACGGCCGCAAGGCCACCCTCGTCGCGGCCCTGCTGACCATGGGCATCGCGACCTTCCTGATCGGCCTCCTGCCCACCTACGCGATGATCGGCTGGCTCGCGCCGGCCCTGCTCGTGGTGCTGCGCCTCGCCCAGGGCTTCGCCCTCGGCGGGGAATGGTCCGGCGCGGCGCTCGTCGCCACCGAGAACGCCCCGGCCGGCAAGCGCGCCTGGTACGGCACGTTCCCCCAGGTCGGTGCCCCGCTCGGCTTCATCATCGCCAACGGCCTGTTCCTGGCCATCGCCCTGTCCCTGCCGTCCACCGACCCGACCCGCCCCTCGGACGCGTTCCTCGAGTGGGCGTGGCGCATCCCGTTCCTCTTCTCCGCCGTCATGGTCGCCGTCGGCCTCTGGGTGCGCCTGCGCCTGGTCGAATCCGACGCGTTCACGAAGGCCGTCGCCACCACTCGGGTGGAGAAGCTGCCGCTCGCGGCCGTGTTCAAGTCGCACTGGCGCCAGCTGATCCTCGGCACGTTCATCATGCTGGCCACCTACGTGCTGTTCTACCTGATGACCACCTTCACGCTCGGCTACGGCCGCGGCGCGACGGATGCCCCGGTGCCCGGCCTCGGGTACAGCTACAACAACTTCATCCTGATGATGATCATCGGCGTGCTGTTCTTCGGCGCGTTCACGCTGGCCTCCGGGCCCTGGGCCGACAAGCACGGCCGCCGGAAGACGCTGATCTTCGTGACCCTGGCGATCATCGGGTTCGGCCTGCTCTTCGTGCCGCTGCTGGGCGCCGGCTTCGTCGGCGTGATGTTCTTCCTGATCCTCGGGTTCTCGCTGATGGGCATGACGTTCGGGCCGATGGGCGCACTGCTGCCCGAGCTGTTCCC
>DATISQ010000187.1:0-14514 GCA_035581905.1 Cryobacterium sp. | reverse complement strand
CCGCGGCGTCGGCCCCGGCGTCGGCGTCGATGACCCGGGCCAGCGCCCGGGCCAGACGCGGACGGATGAGGTGGTCGTTCGCTTCGACGCGGTGCATGGTGACGTGGCGCATCCGTTCGATCACGGTCATGGAGCCGAACGCGATGAACGCGTCCAGCACGCCGTACACCACATCGACCGGAACCCGCAGGGCCGCGATGTCGCTGACCACGGTCTGCGATTCGATGCAGTGCTCCAGCGACTTCACGAACGGGGTCCAGTTGCGCTCCGTCAGCTCGAAGATGCCCTTCGGCAGCAGCCGGGCGATGATGGCCGCATTGGCGAGGGTGAACTCCTTGTTCAGCCGGAGGAAGTCGTAGGCGCGCAGGTAGGCGTTCACCCGCGCCCGCACCCAGCGGTCGCCGATGTCGGTCGGCGACAGGTAGACCGGCGGCCCCACCAGCACCACCCGGGACACCTGGGTGCGCCGGGACGCGCGGGTTCGGGACAACGCGGCCAGCCGGGCCACGATCAGGCTGCCGAGGGAGTGGCCCACCAGGATGAACGGCTCGCGGAGCTTCAGCGACCGGATCGTGGCGGCGAGGGCCTCGACATGGTCCTCGAGCCGGTACTCGCACCCCTCGGGGATCGGCGATTCGCCGAAACCCAGGATGTCGACGGCGATGACCCGATGTCCCGGCACGAGCAGCGGCACCAGCTCCCGGAACGTCTCCGAGGAGGAGGCGATGCCGTGCACGAGGATCACGACCGGGCCGGTGCCCTCGTCGGTCGCGATGTGCAGCAGCGGCGGGCGTGACCGGCCGAGCCGTTCGAAGAGGGCCGCCCACCAGGTCATGCTTCCAGTATCCCCTTGAAAGAGGGCCCCGTTCCAGCGCCCCCTCCGTCCGGCCCCGTTCCCGTCGCCGACCGCCGCACGCGCCCCTGCCGAGACGCGATTGTGATCCCGCACCGCGGATCGCGGTCGTACAGTGAGGCCATGAAGCGTTTCCCCGCGCTGGCCGCGGTACTCCTCGGCACACTGCTGCTGGCGGGCTGCTCCGTGCCCGGCGCGTCCACCGACTCCGGCGACTCCGACACGGTCCCCGGCCTCTCCGAACCCGGCACCGTCGGACCCGGCGTCGAACCGGGCTCCGGCGAGTCTCTCGACTCGCGCACCTTCCAGGACGGCAGCACGGGTGAGATCGCCTCCAGCCAGCGCGACGTGATCACCACCGGGGCGGTATCGATCACCGTGAAGGACCCGATCGAATCCGTGCAGGATGCTGTCACCATCACCGAACAGGCCGGCGGTCGGATCGACAGTCGCACCGAGAATCCCGCCACCGACAACCAGCCGGCGAGCGCGAATCTGACCCTGCGCATCCCCTCCGACGAGCTCGACGCCATCCTGACCGAGCTGAAGAAGCTCGGCACCGTCAACTTCGTCTCGCTCAACGCCTCGGATATCACCCAGCAGACCCAGGACCTCGACGCCCGCATCACCTCGCTGCAAACCTCGGTCGACCGCCTGCTGGCCCTGATGCAGTCGGCGACGACCACCGCGGACCTGCTCGCGGCGGAGAGCGCCCTGTCGGCCAGGCAGAGCGAGCTCGAGGGGCTGCAGGCCCAGCGGGATTACCTCTCCGACCAGGTCGACTTCTCCACGATCACGCTGGACCTCTACGCGATCGGAACGGTGGCGCCCGCGGCCCCCGACGATTTCTGGGGCGCGATCACGGCCGGGTGGAAGGCTCTCCTGGCGGCCTTCGGCACGGCGATCCTCGGCATCGGCTTCGCGCTGCCCTGGTTGCTCACCCTCGGCCTGGTCGCCGCAATCGTCTACCTGGTGATCCGGTTGTCACGCAAGCGGCGCACCCCCGCGTAAACTTGTTCGGTGAACACGTCTGCCGCACTCTCCCCGCTCGGTGACGAGCTTCTCGAACGCATCCGTTCCCGCGCCGCGGGGCACGACCGGGACAACACGTTTCCCGCCGACGACCTGGCCGACCTGATCGCCTGCGGCTACCTCCGCTCGCTCGTGCCGGTCGCCCACGGTGGCCTCGGACGCAGTGTGCAGCAGGTCGCCGACGACCAGATCCGGCTCGCCGCCCACGCCCCGGCCACGGCCCTCGCCGTCAACATGCACCTCGTCTGGACGGGCGTGGCTCGCACCCTGCACCAGCGCGGCGACGACAGTCTCGCCTTCGTGCTGCACGGTGCCGTCGCCGGCGAAATTTTCGGCTTCGGCGTGAGCGAGCCCGGCAACGACCTGGTGCTCTCCGACTCGATCACGACGGCCGCCCCGGAACGAGACGGCGGCTACCGGTTCACCGGCACCAAGATTTTCACCACGCTCTCCCCCGCCTGGACCCGGCTCGGCACCATGGGCATCGACCGGGACTCCGCCGACGGCCCGAAAATCGTCTGGGCGTTCATCGACCGGACCGACCCGGGCGTCAGCCAGAAGGATGACTGGGACACCCTGGGCATGCGGGCCAGCCAGAGCCGCAGCACCGTGCTCACCGGCGCATCGGCCCGCCCGGAACAGGTCTTCCGGCGGCTGGATCCAGGGCCGAATCCCGACCCGCTGATTTTCGCCATCTTCGCCAATTTCGAGATCCTGCTGGCCGCGGTGTACACCGGCATCGGGCGCCGCGCGGTCGAGCTGGCCGTGCTGGCGGCACAGCGGCGCACGTCCCTGAAGCATGACGGCCGAACCCTGGCACAGGACCCGGACATCCGTTGGCGCGTCGCTGAGGCCGCGATGATGATGGATGGCCTGTACCCCCAGATCGACGCCCTCGCCCACGACCTCGACGACCTGGCCGATCACGGCCCGCGGTGGTTCCCGCTCCTGTCCGGCCTGAAGTACCGCGCCACCGAGACCGCGCGCCTGGTCGTCGACCAGGCCCTGCGGGTGAGCGGCGGCTCGTCCTACTTCGCCGGCAACGAGCTCGGGCGACTCTACCGCGACGTGCTCGCCGGGCTCTTCCACCCCTCCGACGCCGAATCAGCGCACGCCACCGTCGCCGCCGCCTGGCTGGGTCCGATCGATGTCTGACGTCACCCGCACACTCAACGTCTTCGATAGCGCCGCCTACACCCGCTCCGTCCTCGACCTCACCATGCGGCTCGCGGAGGTCATCTTCGCGGCCGGCGCCGGCGCCGAAGACGCCACGGCCGCCATGGAAGCCATCACCCGCGCCTACGGGCTCAAGGGCACCGAAGCCAACGTCACCCACACGATCATCGCGCTCACCCACGAGGACCCGGCCACGCACGAGTCCATCACCCGGAGCCGCAACGTCAAGTACCGTTCCCTCAACTACGGGAAGCTGACGGCCACCTCCGAGCTGATCGCCGAGATCCTCGACTCGCCGCCGGAAGTGGCCGACGCCCGCAAACGCCTGGCCACCATCGTCAGCGCCAAGCCGCAGGTGCCCGCCCTGTACCGGCGAATGGGCTGGAGCCTCGTCGGGGCCGGGGCCGCCGTGCTCATCGGCGGCGGCCTCGTCGTCTGCATCGCGGCCTTCATCGCGACCTTCTTCATCGACCTGATCACGGCCTCGCTCGACCGCCGCCAGGTTCCCCTGTTCTATCAGAACGTCGTGGGCGGGGCGATCGGGCCGATCGTCGCCGCGGTCGTCGCACTGGTCGACCCCACGGCGAATCCGTCCCTCGTCGTCATCGCGACCATCATCATGCTCCTGGCCGGCGTCACCACCTTCGGCGCGGTGCACGACACTCTGTCGGGCTTCTACCTGACCGGCACGGCACGGATGATGGAGGCCCTGCTGATCACGGGTGGCCTCGTCACCGGCGTGGCCGGGGCGTCGCTCCTGGTGGCCCGCTTCGGATTCCAGCTGCGCGTCGACGCCAACCTCACGCCGACCCTGGCCGATCTGCCCGTGATGCTGGCCGCGGCCATGGTCATCGTCGCCGGTTTCGGCCTCGCCGTTCAGGTGCCGTGGCGGGCGTTCTGGGTGGTCTGCCTGCTCGGCGCCGTCGCCGAACTGCTCTACCTGGGCGGCGCGAACGCCGGCTTCGGCCTGGTCTGGTCCTCAGCGGTCAGCGCCATGGGCGTCGGACTGCTGGCCGCGATCGCGGCGCGGATCGTGCGCACTCCCCCGCTGGTGATCGTGGTTTCCGCGCTCGTCCCGCTCGTGCCGGGCCTGATCCTGTTCCGCGGTCTGCTGCAGATCTCCGACGGCAACATCGACGGGCTGCTCAGCATGCTGACCGCCGGTGCCGTGGCCGCCGCACTGGCCGCGGGCGCCATCCTCGCCCAGTACGTGGTGCAGTTCGTCTGGGGTCCCGCGCGCAGACTGCAGCGCCGGTTCGTCGGACCGCTGATGGCGCTGCCGGTGCGGCTCGGCCGCGGCCCCGGCACGCGGATCTAGCCGGGGTCTCGGCCGGTTCGACCACCGGGGAGCTAGTTGGGGATATCCGCTTCGCCCCGCTCGTCCTCCTTGTCCTCGACGAAGCGGTACGGGATGGGTTCCTCTTCGGTCGCCCGGACCAGTCGGAACAGGCGGCGTACCGTTTCCCCGTCTTCCGTGGCCTCCAGCAGGACCTCCTGCTGGTACTCGCCGTTCACGTACTCGAGTTCGCGCTCCGTTCCGGCGGCGATCACATTGGGTCCGTAGAAGATGGCCTGGTAGGTGGCTTTATCGCTCATGGTGTGTCCCTCTCTGCCGGGGTGGAGACGTCTGCCTCTCTGGCAAGGCGCGTCGGCCACAGCCTACGGCCGGGCTGGCAAGTTGCACAGGGGGGACGTCGACGACAATGGGAAGGTGCCGTTTCGCGGCAACCCGCGTAGGGTCGCAGTCACGGTGCCGCAGGGGCTCGGTTTCGAAGGAGTACACATGGCTGACAAATCACCCAAAAAGGACGCATCCAAAAAGGTTGCCGGTAAGTCCTTGAAGGAAAAGCGTGCCGACAAGCACGCCAAGGCGAACGAGACGACCGAAAAGGCGCGCAAGGCCTAGCGCCTGCTCCACGATTAAACTCAGGGTGTTGCCGCGATAGCCGCGGCAACACCCTTTTTCGTCCCGAGAGGACCTGCCGATGACCCTTCCCACCGCGGACACCCAGGTGAATTACCCGGCCGGGCAGACCGAGAGCACCGCCACGGTGCTGCACGTCGAGCCGCTCCCGAGCGGACTCGTCGCCGTGCTCCTCGACGCCACCCCCGTGCACCCGGTCGACGCAGCCTGGCCCGACCAGGGTCCCGACCGGGCCCTGCTGCGCGTCCAGGGAACCGAGCTGCCGGTGCTGGACTGCGTCGTCGGGGCGACGGACGGGTCGTATCTGCACCTGGGCCGGGACATCCCGGTGCCGAAGGGAACGCCAGGCTGGGCGTTCGTCGTGGCCCATCTCGTGGAGGGCCACGCGGCCCTGGCCGAGGGCCGGACGGCCCTGGCCGTCGTCGACGCCGGCCATCGGCAACGGATGTCCGCCGGCCATACCGCGTGCCACCTCGCCTCCCTCGCCCTCAACCAGGCCCTCGCCGACCGTTGGAAGAAGGAGGTGCGCGCCGACACCCTCGGCAACCCCGACTTCGACGGCACCGCGATCGACGTGTCCCTGATCGGGGAGAACGGCTCCGTCGACACCTACCGGCTCGGCAAATCCCTGCGCCGAAAAGGCTTCGTGACCGAGGGCCTGGCCGACCGACTGGCCGAGATCGAATCGGCGGTGAACTCCGTCCTGGCCGAGTGGGTCGCCACGGGCGCGGATGTGCGGATCGACCGGGACGGCCCGCTCCTCACCGACCGCCGGTACTGGGTCTGCGCGCTGCCGGCAGCCGACGTGCGCATCCCCTGCGGCGGCACCCATGTCTCCTCCCTGGCCGAGCTCAGTGCCGTGCAGGTGGCGCTGTCCGCGGCGGACGCTGAGGGAACGACCGTGCTCACCATGGAGACGTTCGTCGGCCGCCCGGCGTAGGTCGACTGACCGGAACAACCAGGCAATCAGGCAGCAGCCAGGCAGCAATCAGGCAGCAATCAGCAGAGCCTCCGCCGCGGCGGTACCGCGGATCTCCGCCAGAAGATCGAGGATACGGTCGACGACCCTCACCGACACCCCGCGGCAGACGGATGCGCTCGCCCAGCAGCATCCGCAGCCGTTGTTCCGTCATGGAGGTGCCGAGCGCGAGAACCCGAGCTGACAGTGAAGAAGGCCCCCGGTTTCCCAGGGGCCTTCAACTGACTATCTCGGTGGAGCTAAGGAGATTCGAACTCCTGACCTTCTCATTGCGAACGAGACGCGCTACCAACTGCGCCATAGCCCCCAACCGCTTATGCAGAATATCACGCGCGGGGACCGACTTTCGCCGAACCACCCGGGACAACCCGAATCGGCCCGGATTCGGTCAGCCGACGGCGCGGCGCCGGCGCAGCACGTCGTCGAGGTCGCTCATGCCGGGAGCGGTGTCTCCGACGACGCCCATCGACGCGAAACGGCTCGCTGCGGGCGCAGCCGGGACGGGCTCGCTCCCGGGCGACGCCCGCTTGAGCGGGGTGACGGCCACCTCGAGGGCGGCGGCACGGCGGGCGAGTTCTGCCTCCGCGGCGGCCTTCCGCAGTTCGGCGGCGGCATCAACGGATGCCATCGCCGCCTGGGCGACGGATCCGCGCGACAGGTGCATCGGACGAGGCAACGGCAGCGGCGTCCAGCTCGGGGCGACGACGGGCGTCTCCTCGAGCTGCACGGGCTCGAAGGCCTGCCCGACCCGGGTTGTGCGGCCCCGGACCTCTGACCCGTTCGTGGCGACGGCGCTCTGGCGGGCGCGGCGAGCCGTGCGCGCGAGGCGCGACAGGGTCCCGAGAGCGAGGACGACCGTGGCCAGGCCGGCGACGAGCGCCGTGACCGCCCCGCCCGCAGCGACCGCGACGATGCCGGAGACGAAGACGATGACGCCGACGAGCAGGAACAGGGAAGTCAGCGCGCGCACCCGGCGGAGGCGGAGGGCCCGCCCCGTCGAGCCGGCCACAGCCCCGGCGCGCGCCGCGTCGTCGCGCACGGCGGCAGCCTGAGCGGCCACCAGTCGGGAGGCGGCGGCACGGTTCGCGGCGGCCAGGGCCGCGGCGGAGCGCCGAGCGGACGCCGCGGCATCCGTCACGGCCTTCGCTTCGGCCCGGGCATCGTCTTCGGCCTGGGCCAGCAGCTTGCGCTGGGTCACCACGGTTCGGGCGTTCGCTTCGAGCCGCACCTGCTGGGGAACCTCGGACGTCTCGGCCAGAATGCGCATGGTCTGCTGCAGGCGAACGGCGTTGCGCTCGGTGGTGAGGTACTGGCGTCGGCGCGCCCAGGTCGGCATGAGGTAGGCCACCCACAGGGCAGCCGCGACCGCAATCATCACTCCCCCGCCCAGGACCTCGCTACTCATAGTCTCTAAGGTAGGAGGGCCGCAGCCTTGCGGGGATGATTATCGAGGGTGTGTCACGGGCAATTAGCGCGGTCATCGGTCATTCACCGGCAACGGATGCGCGGCCGCGGCCCGATCGGCGTCCGTCACCCGAGCGGCGTCGGCCGGCACCTGGCCGGACTGCCAGCGGCGCAACACGCCCTGACGCACTTCTTCGGCCACCAGGGCGAAGCAGAAATGGTCGCGCCAGTCGCCGTTGATATGGATATACCGGCGACGCAGACCCTCGTAGCGGAAACCGAGTTTCTCCACGACCCGCAGCGAGGGCACGTTCTCGGGCCGGATGCAGATCTCCATCCGGTGCAGTCCGAGCTGGCCGAAGCAGTAGTCGGTGGCCAGGGCCACGGCCGTGGGCGTGATCGCCTTGCCCGCGAACTCCTCGCCCACCCAGTAGCCGTTGGTGGCCGACGACAGGGAGCCCCAGGTGATGGACGACACATTGAGCTGGCCGGCCAGCTCGCCCTGGTATTCGACCACGAACGGCAGCCCGCTGCCGGTCCGCGAGTGTGCGAGCAGGCTGCGGATGCTGGCGCGGGTGTCGAATGACATCGGCGCGTACGGGCTCGTGGCCTCCCAGGTGCGCAGCCAGCGCCGGTTCTCCATCAGGGAACGGTCGAGGTTGCGATCGTCGCGCAATCGGATCGGCCGCAGTGTCACGGGTCCCTCATGAAGCGTCGGCAGTGCGATCGCCACAGTGTGCCCGTCTACTCAATCCCGAAATGGTCTTGCTTCAATGTACCGCCGATGCCCTAGTCGAGCGTGGCGACGAACTCGTGCAGCCAGGGCCGCAGGTCCACACCGAGATCTTCACGGTCGACGGCAAGCTGCACGATGGCCTTGATGTAGTCGAGGCGGTCGCCGGTGTCGTAGCGGCGGCCGCGGAAGATGACCCCGTACACGCCGCCGGTGGTCTCCGGGTTCAGCGCCATCTCCTGCAGGGCGTCGGTGAGCTGGATCTCGTTGCCCTTGCCCGGCTGGGTGTGCTCGAGCACATCGAAGACCTCGGGGCGCAGCACGTAGCGGCCGATGATGGCCAGGTTCGACGGCGCATCCTCGGTGCTGGGCTTCTCGACCAGCCCGGTGACCCGCACCACATCGGGGTCGTCGGTGGCTTCGACCGCGGCGGCTCCGTAGAGCTGGATCTGGGAGGGCTCGACCTCCATCAGCGCGATGATGCTGGCGTTGCGTTTGCCCTGCTCCGCCAGCATCTTCACCAGCAGCGGGTCGCGATCGTCGATGATGTCGTCGCCGAGGAGCACCGCGAACGGCTCCTGACCGACGTGCATCTTGGCCCGCAGTACCGCGTGGCCGAGACCCAGCGGGTCCCCCTGACGCACATAGTGGATGTCCGCCAGGTCGGTGGCATGGTTGACCTTTTCCAGTCGGGTCTCGTCGCCCTTCTGCTTCAGGATCGCCTCAAGCTCGGTCATCCGGTCGAAGTGGTTCTCCAGCGCATTCTTGTTGCGCCCGGTGACCATCAGCACATCGGTCAGGCCCGCGGACACGGCTTCCTCCACCACATACTGGATGGCCGGCTTGTCGACGACCGGCAGCATCTCCTTCGGCATGGCCTTCGTAGCCGGCAGAAAGCGAGTGCCCAGTCCTGCGGCAGGAATGACGGCTTTGGTAATTGATGTGCCCATGGTCCCCACCATATCGGCATCTAGGATGAGTAGATGGACTCCGACACCGGCCACCGAAAGCGCGCGCTTCGCGCCGAGTTGCGCGAGCGCCGCCAGAACCTGACCTCGGTTGAGCGGGAGGCCGCGACGGCCGGATTCACCCAGAACCTGCAGAGCATCACCCTGGACCTGTCGGCCCGGTCCATCTCCTGTTATCTCTCCTCCCGCAATGAACCGGACACCCGCCCGTTCGTGAATTGGGCGGAGGCCCAGGGCATGCGGGTGCTGTTCCCGGTGTCCCGCGACGACGGACTCCTCGACTGGACCGTCGGCGAGGACCAGACCGAGTTCGAAGGTCTCTCGGGTGCCCCCGAGGCCGGCGGCAGCCTGCTGGGCCCGATCGCGATCAACGACGTCGACCTGATCATCGTGCCGGCCGCCGCCGTCGACGCGAGCGGCCTGCGCATGGGCTGGGGTCGCGGCTACTACGACAAGACCCTCGGCTCGATGGAGAAGTGCCCGCCGGTGTACGCCGTCGTCTTCGACAACGAGTTCGTCGACGAGGTGCCCCGCGAGGTGCACGACCAGCCGGTCGACGGTCTGGTCACCCCCACCCGCATCATCGCGTTCTGAGCTGTTTCCCCCCCTGGGTTCCTGTGAAAACTGGTTCCTGTTCAAACGAAAGTCATTTCATAATCGGAGATTCCGGCCTGCGGGCCGGTCCCCCCATCGGAGTTCCAGTGCCTACCTATTCCTACCGCTGCACCGAGTGCGACACCGCGTTCGACATCCAGCAAGCGTTCACCGACAACACGCTCACCGAGTGCCCGACCTGCGGCGGCAAGCTGCGCAAGGTCTTCTCCTCGATCGGCGTGACTTTCAGCGGGTCCGGCTTCTACAGCAATGACGCCCGGTCGGATGCGAAGCGCTCGCTCGAACGTTCGTCGAAGACCTCCGACAAGAAGTCAGACAAGAACGCGCAAACGAAGTCGGGCGATTCCGGCTCCTCCAGCGAGAAGTCCGCCGCCCCGGCGAAGGACGGCTCCGCCCCCGCCGCGAAAGCTGCCAGCGCGAGCACCAGCAGCAGCCCGTCCGCGCCCGCCGCGAAGTCCTCCTAGTCCCCTCCATCAGATCACCATCCGCCTGCCACGGCGCCGAAACCATCAGCGGAGCATCACCATGATCCAGGGCTTCAAAGCGTTCATCATGCGCGGCAACGTCATCGAGCTCGCGGTCGCCGTGGTCATCGGCGCCGCGTTCACCGCGGTGGTCAACGCGATCGTCACGGGTATCTTCATCCCGCTGATCGCGGCGATCTTCAAGTCGGAGAGCCTGGCCAAGGCCATGGTGATCGGACTTCCCGGCGGCGGGGAGCTGTCGTTCGGACTGGTGCTGGCTGCGGTCATCAACTTCCTCCTGGTCGCGGCCGTCGTGTACTTCGTCTTCGTGATGCCGCTCAACCACCTCAAGGAGGCGCAGGAGCGTCGCCGCGCAGCCACTGCTCCCGCCGCGGCAGAGGGAGCCGACACCCCCACCACGGAACTCGATCTCCTGACCGACATCCGCGACCTGCTGGCCGCCGGCGCGACGCTCGACCAGAACCCGAAGCGCACGCTCTAGCCGGGCGAGTCCCGACCGGTTCGGCGATCGCGGTCGAGCTGATTCGACGGAGATTTTGGCGTTTGAGCGGGTTGTCGGCCTGTTCTGGTGCGATTCGGGCCGAATCTCGGTCGAAGTGGTTCGGGGCTGAGTCGGTGTCGCGAACCGCCGGCTACCAGTGCGGCGGACGGTCCTGACGGAGCCGGTCGTCGTTGACGCCGCGGGTACCCGGTCCGGCGGGATCGGCGGGCACGACGCCGCCCTCCTCCCGCAGGACCGGTGGGTGCGGATCCGGGTCGGTGTCGGGTGCCGGGGTCAGTCGGGCGCGCCGGGCCGTGCCGGCCGACTTGACGACCGACTGCCGGGGAACGACGGATGCGTCCCGGTCGCCGCGCTTGCCCCCGTCGCCGATCTTGTCGAGGCCGTCCCTCTCGGGCACGATGCGCTCAGGCACCAGGTCGGCGCACCGGGCCGGACGAGCCGGGCGCCGTTGAGCCGGGCCCGCTCGTGCCCGGCGCGGGAGAACCGTGCGCGCCCGAACCGTGCGCCGAGGATCCGCCTGTCGAGGGCGGCACCGTCAGACCGGCGAGGGCGGCCACACGGGCGGCCACCGCGTCCGGGTTGCTGAAGAGTTCGAAGCTGTGCACCCGCAGGTAGTGCCAGCCGAGGCGGCGCAGCACTTCGGGGCGGAGCCTCAGGGACTCGCGCAGGCTCGACCGGCCGACGACGGCATCCGTCTCGACGACGACGGCACGCCCCGCGTGCGAGCCGGCGAGGGCCAGCTTGCCGCGGTGTCCGAGCGACACGGTGAGGCCGAGCCGTTCGAGCCGGCGGGCCAGGTCGACCAGCATGGCCTCGCTCGCGTCGGGCACCTGCGCCTCGTTGCGCCGCGCCTCGGTCTCGCTGAGCACCTGGGAGAGCGCGAGGATGCCGTGGCGCTGGCGGTCCTCGTCGATGTCGGAGGGGCGGAAGCAGGAGACGATGTCCATGGCGCGGCGGGCGCGGGTCATGCCGATGGCCAGGAGCCGCTCGCCGCCCGGTTCGCCGAGGGAACCGAAGTTCGTCAGGAGCCGGCCGTGCGGGGTGCGGCCGTAGCCGATGGAGAAGATGACGCGGTCGCGGCTCTGCGCCACGGCCTGCTCGAGGGTGAGCACCGTGAACGGCTCGGCCCGGTCTTTCAGGATGAAATCGGAGAGGTCGGTGCGCTTGGAGAAGGCGGACAGCACGGCCTGGTGCACGCGCACGGAGTGCCGCGCGCTGGCCGTGATGACCATCAGCGACTCCTTCGGCCGTTTGACGGCGTGGTCCATGACGAGGTCGACGACCTTGGCCACCTCGGCGTCGACGCTCTCCACGGCCCCGGAGTCGGCGTCGGGCATCCCGTGCCCGCCGGCGACGTAGTTGATGGTGAGGCTGCCATGCCCGAGGTAGCTGCCGGCCCACGGCAGGGAGTCGATGCGCCCGCCGTAGAAACGGTGATTGACGAGTTCCGCGAGGTCTTCGCCGCCGGCACGGTAGCTGCGGGTCAGGGTGAGGGTCGGCAGCAGCTCACCGAGGCGGGCCAGGGCCGAGTCGGCGTGCAGGGCGTCCACGTTGGTCTCCTGCACCGGCTTGTCGTCGGCGGCGGCCGTGATGCCCGTCTCGAACGAGGACGGCGTCTGGGTGACCGGGTCGCCGAACGCGACGATCTGCCGGCCGCGACGGATGGCGCCGACGTTCTCGGCCAGCGTGGTGGCCCCGGCGTCGACGAGCAGCACCGTGTCGAAGCTCATCAGGTCGTCGAGCCCGGCGACCTCGTAGGGCGACGCCAGCCAGACCGGGGCGAGAACGCGGCCGAGGTGCGGGGCGGCCTTGTGCAGGCGGGTGGGGGTGGCCCGGTCGGCGCGCAGCAGGCGCCTCAGGTTGTCGGCCTCCTCGGGCCAGTCGACGACGCCGATCTTCCAGGTTTCGGCGAGCAGCCAGGCCAGCAGCTGCCCGGTGGTCGAGGCGTGGGCCTCGTCGACCAGGCGGAAGTCGGCCTCGAGCCGGTCGAGTACCTGGGTGTTGGCGTTCAGGAGGGCCTTGTCGCCGCTGAGCATGGTCTCGAGCACGGACTGCCACCAGGCGAGCTCGAGCTCGTCGGCGACGTCTTTCTCGGACACGTGGCGCTGGGACAGGTCGGTCATCAGCGGGTCGAGATTGTGTTCGCGCAGGGTGGCGAGCAGCGCGGTGCGCTCGTGCAGGTTCGCCAGCACCTCGCTCTCGGCGGCCAGGCCGGAGATTGCGTAGATGAGCTCCTTGACCGGGCGGTTCGACAGCTGACGGGTGGTTCCGGCCGCCCCGAGCGGGATGTCGAGGCTCGCCAGGTCTTCCGAGACGCGCTGGTAGGCCACATGCACATCCGAGATGCCCACGGGCACCTCGGGTGTGACGCCGGCGACGACGAAGCGCTGCCACAGGGTGCGCTGCTGCTGGATGCGGCGCAGGCTCTCGTTCATGTCGCTCACGTGCACGCCGGGGCGCAGGTATTCCACGGCGAGCTTGCGCAGGCGGCGGCGGTTGGCGCCGGTCATCTCGGGCGACTCCCGGCGGGACGCGGTCGCGGAGATCAGCTCGGTCAGTGACCGGTCGAAGACGGCCGGCTGGAACTTGTCGAGCGTCTCCCGGATGTCGAGCAGCAACCGCAGGTAGACGCCGAGCTCGGCGACGGTCTCGAATGGGCGCAGGCGGGTCTGGCCGACGAGGCCGGCGGCCCGCTCGAGCAGGCGCGGAAGTTCGACCTGGTTGACCCGTTTGGCCAGCTGGTGCGCCGCCGAGGCGTCGGCGGTGGAGGTGAAGGATGCCCCGTACCAGGGCGAGTCCCCCGGGCCGTAGCGGAATTCGCCGAGCGCGGCCGCCTTGATCAGGGTGGCGGCGGCCGCCGGCCGGCCCTGCGCCAGGCGTTCGAGCGCGCGGCGGTCGAGGCGCGCCGTGGTCGACGGCGGGGCCGGAAGCTGCGCCAGCCGGGCCAGCTCGCCGAGGGCGTCGAGCACGGACACCCCGAGCGCCGGGTCCCGTCGGGTGAGCGCCGACCGGTAGTCGAGCAGCACCTTGCGCAGGCGCACCAGAGCGTCGTCGACGTCGCCGACCAGGGGCTGGGTGGCCTTCTCGTTGCGGGTGATCGACTGGATCAGGTCCCGGCGCAGGGTGCGCGGGGTCACGGCCACCCCGGGCAGCCCGACCTGCACCAGGCGGTGCGCGATGCCGTCCAGGCTGGACCGTCGGGCGCTGACCACGAGAACCCGTTTGTGCTGGGCGATCAACGAGCCGATCGCGTTCACGATCGTCTGCGTGCCGCCGGTACCGGGGAGGGTCTTCACGACGAGGGAGTTGCCGGCGGCGATCTGCGCGACGACGTTCTCCTGCTCGGAGTCGGCATCGAGCAGCAGGGTGTCCGTGGCCGGCGGCCGGGAATCCTGGCCGATCGGGACGACGGGGGTGTACGCGGTTTCGATGGCGCGGCGGGCGTTGCGGTTGCCGCCGATCGCGTCGAGGAGGGGGTGGTCCAGGCTGGCCGCGTCGGCGGCGAGGGCGCGGCCCACGTCGGCGAACGAGGAGGCCACGAGGCGCGGCACCACGTTGAACCAGGGCAGGTGCGAGGTCAGGCCGCGCAACCGGTCGATCACGGGCTGCGGTTTGAAGGCGCCGTTGGTGACGGCCAGAGCGACGAACGCGTCGGCATCCAGAACGATCTCGAACTGGTCCTTCAGCGCGCGGGCCAGTTCCGGGTTCAGGAACGGCTGGCCCTTGAGCTTGAGTTCGAAGTCGCGGCCGTAGCGGCGGATGGCGAGCGGGCGAAGCAGTACGGGCGCGCTGTAGTCCACATCGTTGTGCCGCCATTCGGCGAGGCCGATGGCGAGGTGCACC
>DATISQ010000186.1:0-4692 GCA_035581905.1 Cryobacterium sp. | reverse complement strand
GACCAGATGATCGGCCCGGCGAGAAACGTGAGCATGATGAGAATCGCCGGCACGAGCGGGATCATCCGCACGGCCTTGACGATGCCGCGCACCCGGCGGCGGCGGGAACCCGAGTTCGGTTCCGGCCGCCGCGCGTGCGTGTCCTGCGGTGCGAGCACTTCTGCAGTCACTGTGTTCCTGTTCCCGTTGATTCCGAAGGGCGCGCACCTGGGTTTTGACGGTTCTGCTATTTCTTGATGACGCCCTCGGCGCCGACGATTCCCTCGATTGCCTTGTCGTAGGCCGCTGCGGCTTCCTCGGGAGTTGCCTTGTCGGTAATGACTGCCTCGTTGGCCTTCTGGACCTCGGCTGAGATCTGGTTGTAGTCGGCCGTCGCCGGACGGAAGTGCGTCACCTCGACGATGTCGGTGACGATCTGCACGAACGGGTTGGCCGCGGTGTAGCTCTCGTCGGCGGCGACATCCTTACGAACGGCAATCTGCGAGTTCTCGTTGTCGTAAGCGAGTGCGTTGTCCTTGCTCAGCGCCATCGCCATGAAGTCGAAGGCAAGCTGCGGGTCGGCGGTTTTGGCTCCGACTGCGAGTGTCCAGCCGCCGGACATGCTGACTCCGCCCGGCTTCTGGCCGCTCTGGGTCGGGAACACCGTTGCGCCCATGTCGTCGACGTACTCGGGCCACTCGTATGAGCCACCGGTCTGCCAGAACGACGGCGTGTAGGAACCCTCAATCGTCGCGCCGAGGGTCGCGTTCGGGAACATCTCCCCGAAGACGCTCTTCCAGATGTTGGGATCGAGTGCCTGTGCCGGTGTCAGGGCGAGTTCCTCGGAGTAGAGCTCGTCGACGAAGGTCAGGGAGTCAATGAAGCCCTGTGAGCCAGTGACCCACTTCGAGGTTTCCGAGTCGTAGAGCGAATCTCCCCCGAATTCGGTGCCGTAGAGGAGTTGGTAGAAGCCCTGCATGTTCGAGCCCTCGCCGGTGCCTGTTCCAGCGTAGAAGTTGAAGGGCACGACGTCAGGGCTGCTCGCCTTGATCTGGCGCGCGGCCTCCATGACGTCGTCCCAGCTCTTCGGCTCCCAAGGGAGAGCGATTCCGGCCGCCTCGAAGACGGGCTTGCTGTACCAGACCGCGCGAGTATCGGTGCCGAGGGAGACGGCGTAGATGCTTCCGTCGTCGCCCTTTCCTGCTTCCTTGGCGGCATCGGTGAACTGGTCCCAGTCCTCCCACTCGGAAACGTACTCATCGAGGTTGAGGAGGTAACCGGCATCCGCGTCCGCGCGCAGCGCATTGGTGTCCTCGTAGAAGATGTCCGGTGCAGTTTCTGCCGAGCGCTGGGAGAGGGCTAGTTTGGTCTTGTAGTCGTCGTCCGTTGCCGCGATGGGCTGCAACTCGACGGTCACTCCCTCGTTCGCGGCCTCGAAGTCCGCCTTGGTGGTCGTGAAAAGCGTGTCAAGGGCGGTGAAGGCATCCGTCTTGATGTACGCAACCTTGAGCACTTTGTCTTCGCCCTCAGCCGGCGAAGATCCGGCCGTGCAGCCGGTGAGTGCTACCAGTCCGCCGATCGCGAATGCCGATAGGGCTATTCCTGCTCTTTTCTTCATGGTGCTCCCCTTTGCTCCAAGTACGGTGGACATGCGGAATGTGGTGCCGACGCACTGAAGAGAAGAGGATGCCTCGCTGCCGTGCCTCGGGGCAATCGTACATCGATTAGATAAACCCGCATCGGGGTCCGCGTCGGCGTGTCTCGCCGGGTCCCCGCACGCGTTCAGGCCAGCAACAGCGCACTCGGATGTGGCGCGAGTGCGCGATCAAGCACGAGGCAGGCTGCCCCGATCGCTCCGACGTCCTCCCCCACCGCCGTTCCCGTAACTGAGATTCGGTGGATGCTTCGCGTGGCGCGGAGCTCCTCGAGCAACTCGGGGATTCTGCGCAGGTAGTGCCCCGAAAGTCGTGACCAGAATGGGCCGCCGAATACCACGCGATCGACATCCAGGATGTTCGCGACGACCGCCACCGCTTTCGACATCCGAACGGCGGAGCGCTCCACGATCTCGATGGCGGTCGCGTTGCCCGCCTCGGCGGCTGCGCACAGTTCCGTGAACCTCGAATCGACAGTGCGGGTGTCGTTGGCGACGCGAGTGTCGTCGAGGACGCCGAGCCGCTCCGCCTCCTGGACGAGCGTCTGGGGCATACAGGTCACCGCGATGCATCCACGCAACCCGCAGAAGCACGGCGGGCCGGAGGGATCGGTGACGATGTGTCCGATCTCTCCCGCGTTTCCGGAGCTTCCCCTGACCACCTCGTCGTGCATCACAAGGCCGACCCCGATGCCGGTGCCGAGGTAGAAGAAGACGAAGCTTCCCACCCCGGATTCCCCACCGGCCCACATCTCGGCGATCGCCGACGCGGTGACGTCCTTGTCGAGGATAGCGGGGAGCCCGACGCCCTCCTGGAGCGCGTCCCGGAGCGGAACGCGATGCCATCCGATCAGGTGCGGCGGGTCGACCACTGTGCCCAGCACGCTGTCGATCGGTCCGGGGGCGGCGATGCCCACCCCGCCGATCCGCTCCCGGGGCACTCCCGAGTCGTCGATCAGCTGCGCGAGCGCCGCGATGATCTGTTCGATGATGAGGTTCGGATCCATCACCGCCGGGGTCGGAAAACTCGATCGGCGGACCACGCTGCCGGTGAGGTCGAGCATGACGAAAGTCACGACCGTGGGGTCGAGGTGGACTCCAAGCGCGTAGCGACCGCTGGGATTGAGGCGCAGCATCGTGCGGGGTTTGCCGGGCCCGGTGCTCGTCTTGCCGGCTTCCTCGATGAACCCGCCGTCGAGGAGGCGCCTGGTGATGTTCGAGATGGTCTGGGGTGAAAGCCCGGTGGCGCCCGCGAGCTCGACGCGGCTCAGGCCGGTGCCGGATCGACGGATGGCGTCGAGAATGACCGACTGATTGAAGTCGGCCATCGCCGGGAGGTTGGTGCCGCGACGCGCCGTCGCGTCCTTGTGGTCGCTCATGTCACGACGCTAGCCCCTCGACGCAGGTTTTCGAGGATGAGACCTGTCAGGCCTCGAGCTCGTCGAGCAGGGCTGGGCCGGTAGCGTCACGTCGTATCGCCTGCCCCAGTCGTGCTGCGGCCGCTCGATGGTCAGCACTGCCGAGCACCCGGGCGACAGCCTGGGCGATGCGTCCGGCTGGTGCACGGCGCGACACGGCGACGCCGGCGCCCCGGGCCGTGACCCGAGCGGCGTTGTCTGCCTGGTCGCGGCCATGGTGGAGGATGACGAGCGGCAATCCCGCGGCGAGCGCCTTGATGACGGTGCCATGGCCACCGTGGGTCACAACGAGGCTGGCCTGGCGCATCGCCTCGCGATGCGGCGCGGACTCAACCACCGTGACGTTTGCCGGCGCTCGAATCACGTCGGAGCGAACCGCGGGGCCCGTGGTCATCAGGCCGCGCACCGGAAGACTGCCGAGCGCGTCGGCGATCCGCTGAAGGCAGTCCACTTGATTCTGGAAGGTGGAGGACATGGCGACCAGGACGAGTGGCTGGTCTCCGGCGGGCGCCAACCAGTCGTCCTGAACGGCCCAGGCCGGGTCGTCCAGAATCGGCCCCACATAGCGGGCGTTGTGAGGCAGCACAGCCGGAAAGTCAAACGCTCGTGACGTGAGAACGAGCTGACGGCGCGCGTGATGCAACTGGTCCCACATGTGCACGACCGGACTGAGGCCGTACTCGGCACGCACCTTGTTGAGAGGCGCCAGGGCGTACCGGTCCATCAGCCGGGCGCCCGCGGACGTCAGCGCCTTGTCCCGCAGCCGTCCGAGCGGCCCGCGCGCGGGCGACATCCCGGCCCCGAACGGCGGCATGCCTTCAGCCGGCAGCGGGTAGGCGTTGGGGAGCAGCACGTCGAACGGGAATCCGCGGGCCTCGGCCGCCACCATGGCGCCGAGCGCAAAGGAGGAGATCAGCACAAGATCCGGCCGAGTCCGGTCCAGAGCGCTCACCGTGTCCCGAGCCTGGGCCGGCGCCGGTCCGGTGAACAGATAGTCAGCGGTGCCCCGCGCGAGACTTGTCGGGGTGCGGAGCTCCCAATCGCGAAATTCTTCGGCCGGGCTCCACGGGCAAGGCTCGAACACCGCACCGGCGCTGCGTACCTGTTCCGACATTGACCCGTCCGCGAGAACGGTGACCCGGTGCCCCCGGTCGACCAACCGGCGGGCCACGCCGAGCTCGGGCGGAACAGTGCCGCCCCCGTCGGTCAACGCGAACAGGTAGGTGCGCGGTACGGCGTTCGTCGCGGAATTCAGGCTCTCGGATGTCTGGTCGGCGCCGCTCATGACCGTCATGGTACGCGCGGCCAGGTCCGTTTTGTCGTCGGCGCCTACGGGCGATCTGCGCGAGATGGCGGTGGGCGAGAACCGTTCAGGTAGTCCGCCACATCCCGACTTGAAGTTCCTCTGTCTGCAGTGCACGCTCAGCCGAGACAGCATGATCGGTGTGCGACTTGAACGAGGAAGGCAACCGTGATGAGCACCGCGCCGGGTCCCCTGGTCTTACGTTTCACAGCCCCGATAGGAGTCGATGTCAAGGGAGACATGTGGTCTTGCGTCGAAATTCCGGATTCCAAGGAGCTACTCGGCACCGGCAGAGCCGTCAAGGTGATTGCGAGCGTCGACGGTGAGCCGGTAACCGT
>DATISQ010000185.1:0-11787 GCA_035581905.1 Cryobacterium sp. | reverse complement strand
CGTCGACGACGGGATCGGCTTCGCCCCCACGACGCCGCACCAGGCGCCGCTGACCGGCACCCGCACGGCGTTCGGGCTGCATGCCATGCGGGAACGGGTCGCGCAACTCGGCGGGTCGCTCACCGTGGAGAGCGAACCCGGACGGGGAACGAGCATCGTGGCATCCTTCCAGGTGCGCGAATGACCGTGCGGGTGCTGATCGCCGACGACCATCCGATCATGCGCACCGGGCTGCAGGCCCTGTTCGAGACGGAACCGTCGATCACGGTGGTCGGGGCGGTCGGCACACCCGAGCAGGCCGTGGCGGAGGCGGCCCGGCTCCGCCCCGACGTGGGTCTGATGGACCTGCAGTTCAACGGCGAGTTCCGCGGGGCGGACGCGACCCGCAGCATCCGTGCCCTGCCCGACCCGCCCGCCGTGCTCATCCTCACCAACTACGACACCGACCGCGACATCATCACGGCGATCGAGGGCGGCGCGGCCGGCTATCTCCTCAAGGACACCTCGCCCGACGATCTCCTCGCGGCGATCGCGGCCGCCGCCGCCGGACAGTCGGCGCTCGCTCCCGCGGTCGCCAGCCGGCTGCTGTCCCGGGTGCGCCAGTCGAGCCGCGCCCTCAGCGCCCGGGAACTGGAGGTGCTCACGCTCGTGGCCGAAGGGCGGAGCAACACCGATGTGGCCCGCCACCTGCACCTCAGCGAGACCACCGTCAAATCCCATCTCGCGCACATCTACCCGAAGCTCGGGGTGTCCTCACGCACGGCGGCCGTCGCGGCTGCCCGGCAGTCGGGCCTGATCCGTCGGGCCTGACCCGTCGGGCTTGATCTGTCGGGCTTGATCTGCCGGGCCTGACCTGCCGGGCCTGACCCGCCGGGCCTGACCCTCCGGGTGCGCGCCGAGTCTCAGAACCGGGCGGGAGCGACGAACCGCTGCCAGGCCCAGGCGCCGACGCTGAGGGCGGCGAACAGGCTGCTGGCCACCCACCAGAGGCTGAGGCTGCCGCCATCGTGCCAGAGTTCCACCGTCGGGGACAGCACCCCGAACATGATGGTGAAGGCGAGCACGGACAGGCACGCCCAGATCGGCGGTGACCAGGCGAGGATGCTCCGGCCGCTGGTGCGCCCGATCGGGATCAGCACGAGTGCGGCCGAACCGATCGCGGCCAGCACCACCCCGTTGGCGATCTCGGCCGTGAGTGCGCTGAGGAAGCCGTCCGCGGGCGGCAGCAGGCCCAGCGTCAGCCAGCCGACCACGGCCAGCCCGATCAGGCTGCCGGCCCGCACGGCCGCGAGCGGGCCCCGGCGCGGCGTCAGCACCTCCGGAGCCACGGTGACGCTGCCGAGCAGCCCGAAGACCAGGGCCGGGTGCACGTCGAGGGCCCGGGAAGCCAGCGCGGTCAGAGCCACCAGCAGCAGATAACGGGGGAGAAAGGTGACGGATGCCTTGACCCGCCACACGCGGGAGCTCCACCAGAGCGGCACGAGCGTTCCGACCGCGTTGACGACGACGAGCGCCAGCGTGACGGCGAGGAGCAGCCGGAGGTAGGCCGGCTGGCTGGTCACCGGGCCGGACAGCATGACCAGGGTGGCCGCGGCCAGCACGGCGGCACCGGCCACCAGCCACCGGTTCAGCGGCAGTTCGGGAGCGGTCTCGAATTCGACGCGCGACCGGTTGCGGCCCGCGATCGGCATGCTCTGACAGAGCGGGCGGCCGCCCGTGGCCCGGGACACGGTTCCACCGAGGAGGCGCGCGGGAATGCACAGCAGCAGGAGGGCGCCGAGTGCCAGCAGCGTCGCCAGGAGCCAGGTGACGTTGGGGATGGACCACGGCGGCAGCACGGCGGTGGCGAACCGGGTCGGATCGTTCCAGCCGCCCGCCAGCGGCACGGCCAGCGCGACGGCCGGTCGGTCCGCCTGCGGTTTCGGCGACACCGGGGCCGGCGAACCCGGCGAGGTCGCCTCCGGCGTCGTCGCCGAGGCGGACGGCGGCGCGACGGGTTCCCCGGCGAGAGGTGCGTCGGGCGCGGGGCCGGCTGAGCCGGGCAAGGCCGGCGCAGCGGCGCCGAAGTGCACGTCCACCCCGGGGCTGCCCGGGCTGAGGTTGCCGGCCGGGTCGAGCTGCACCGCGATCACCCGGTGGGTACCGGCGGCGACTCCGCCGGCCGAACAGCTCCACGACCCGGATGCGACGAGCGCGCTGCAGACCGAATACGGCCCGGCGAAGACGGTCACCGTCGCGCCGTCCTCACCGGTGCCTGCATACCCGGTGCCGGTGAGCGGCAGCTGGGCGCCGCTCGCGGGCGTGGTCAGCGTGGGCGCCTTCGGTCGACCCAGATCGAAGGTGAGAGTGACCGGGGCGCTCGGGTTGGACCACGAGGGACTGCTGTACGTCGTCTGCTGGCTGGCCGACACCTCGCCCGGCCCGCTGGTGAGGCCGTCGGCGAACGTGCACGACCAGGCGCCCGAGGCGTCGGCGGTGGCCGTGCAGCGAGGTCCACCGCTCACCGAGACGATGATGGCGGCTCTCGCATAGCCGGTGCCGCGCACCGTGCCGTTGGTCAGGCTCCCGCCGGTGGGACCTCCCGCCACCCGGGGGGCGGACAGCACGGCGATCGTGTGCTCATCGGCCAGGTCGGCGGCGCCGGTGACGACGACGCGGAGCGAAACGGATGGCCCGCTCGGCAGGGAAACCGTGGCGCAGCTCCACTCGCCGGCGTCGTCGACCAGGGCGAAGCAGAGTGGGTCGTGGCCGTCGACGGGGGAGAGCAACTGGATCTCCTGGCCGGCCTCGCCGGTGCCGGAAACGGTGGTGATGCCGCTGCCCACGAAGCTTCCCGGCGGAGGGCTGTCGATGGTCGGAGCGTTCGTCGGCACCGCGCCGGACTTGCGCTCGTTCGTGGGAGCCGGCGTGGGAGTCGGTGGAGTCGGCTCAGCGAACGCGGCGACCGGGGCGCCCAGCAGCAGCAGAACGACCAGGGCGACGAGCAGGGGCCGCCCGCCGGGGGCCTTTCGGCGGCGACGGAGCCCGGGCGTTCCGCCCAAACCGGCCGTACCTGTCCCGAACATGGTTTTCCCCCCTGTGACCATTTCACGGGCCAGGGCGGGGAAAGTCAACGTGCGACACGCGCTCTGACGGCGATGGTGCCTATTCGTGATCGACGGGGGCCATAGGGCATACTGGCGCTGGGCCATCTGGACCACCTGGGCCATCTGTGCCGCTGCTGTCCCACTGAAGAGCAAAGGGCGTTCCGTGGCTCTGGACCTCTCCCACCGCCCCTCGGACCGGCCGTGGCGGACCCCGGGTTTGTTCTGGCCCGAACTCACGGCCGCGACCGCACATCTGGACGCCCCGGTCGCCGCCCTGCACCTGGGCGCGCTGCGCCACAACGCGCACGACCTGCTGGACCGCGCGGCCGGCACGTCCCTCCGGGTCGCGTCGAAGTCGATCCGGGTGCGCGGCGTGCTCGAGGCTATCCTGGCTCTCCCCGGCTAGCGGGGGGGGCTGGCCTACACCCTGGCCGAGGCACTCTGGCTGGCGGAGACGGTGACGGATGTCGTCGTCGGCTACCCCACGGCCGACCGGGCCGCGATCCGGCAGTTGGGCCGCTCGCCGGAACTGGCCCGGACGGTCACCCTGATGGTCGACTCGATCGCGCACCTCGACCTCATCGATGCCGTGCTCCCGCCCGGCAGCCGGGCCCCGATCCGGGTCTGCCTCGAGCTCGATGCGGCCTGGGACGCCCCCGTGCTCGGCCACCTGGGCGTCTGGCGTTCACCCGTGCACACGCCCGACCAGGCTCGGCGGCTCGCCGCCGCCATCGTCGCCCGCCCCGGCTTCTCCCTCGTCGGGGTGATGTCCTATGAGGCGCAGGTGGCCGGAATCGGCGACAACCCGGCCGGGAAACCGCTCCGAGGTCTGGTGACCCGCTGGGTGCGGCGCCGGTCCGTTGGCGAGCTCGCGGAGCGGCGCAGCGCGGCGGTGGCCGCGGTGCGGGAGGTCGCGCCCCTCGAGTTCGTGAACGGGGGCGGAACCGGCTCGGTCGAGACCACGCGCGCCGACGCATCCGTCACCGACATCGCCGTCGGCAGCGGCTTTTTCGGTGGCCACCTCTTCGACGACTACGCGAGTTTCCGGCCCGCGCCGGCGGCCGCGGTCGCCCTCTCGGTGGTGCGGAAGCCCCGCCCCGACCTGGCCGTGCTGCTCGGCGGCGGCTGGATCGCCTCCGGTGTGCCGGGGGTCGACCGGGTGCCGCGCCCGGTCTGGCCGGAGGGCCTCCGCCTGGTGCCGAGGGAGATGGCCGGCGAGGTGCAGACCCCGCTGACCGGGGCCGGGGCGGCCCGGCTTCGCGTCGGTGACCGCGTCTGGGCCCGGCACGCCAAGTCGGGCGAGTTGAGCGAGCACGTGAACGAGTTCGCGCTGGTCGAGAATGGGAAGGTGGTCGACGTCCTGCCGACTTACCGGGGCGAGGGGAAGGTCTTTCTTTGAGCGCGAGTGGAGCGATCTGGCGCAACTGGGCCCGGAACCAGGCCGTGACGCCCGTCCGGGTGGAGCGGCCCTCGAGTGTCGCCGCGGTGCAGCGCGCCGTGGTGGCGGCCGGCACGGTGGGACTGCGGGTCAAGGCCGTGGGCTCCGGGCACAGTTTCTCCGACATCGCCCTGGCACCCGGGGTGCAGCTCGACCTGCTGGACCTGGCCGGGCTGATCGGCGTGGACACCGTGACCGGGCAGGTCACGCTGGCCGCCGGCACCCGCCTGTTCGAACTGCCCCGGCTGCTGCGGCGCTACGGCCTCGCCCTTCCGAACATGGGCGACGTGGACCGGCAGACGATTTCCGGTGCCGTGTCCACGGGGACCCACGGCACCGGGGGCCGGTTCGGAGGCCTGGTCACCCAGATCGTGGCGCTGACCCTCGTGGCCGGCGACGGCACCCTGCTGCGGGTGAGCGCCACGGAGAACCCGGAGTTGCTGCCGGCGGTCCGTCTCGGGCTCGGCGCACTCGGAATCCTGGTGGACGTGACCCTGCAGTGTGTGCCCGCTTTCCTGCTGCACGCGGTGGAGGCGGCCGAGCCGCTGGACGAGGTGCTCGAGGACTACCTCGACCGGTCCGACCGGAACGATCATTTCGAGTTCTTCTGGTTCCCGCACACCGAGACGGCCCTGACCAAGACCAACACCCGGCTTCCCCTGGAGGCCGGCCGGTCGCCGCTCGGCCGGGTCGCCCGTTTCGTCGACGACGAACTGCTCGCGAACGGGGCCTACCGCGGCATCTGCGCCGTGGGTGCCGTCCTGCCGGCGACGGTGCCGCGATTCAACCGGCTCGCCGCCCGCTTGACCGGCACCCGCGAATTCACGGATGTCTCGCACCGGGTGTTCCTGACGAACCGCACGGTACGTTTCCAGGAAATGGAATATGCCCTGCCGCGCGTCCTGGTCCCGGCCGCGCTGCGGGAGGTGCGGGCGCTGATCGAGGCGCGGGGCTGGCGCATCTCATTCCCGATCGAGGTGCGTTCGGCCGCGGCCGACGACGTCTGGCTGTCCACGGCCACGGGCCGGGACACCGGTTACATCGCCGTGCACCGGTACTACAGGGAGGACCCGGCCGCGTATTTCCAGGCGGTCGAGGCCATCATGCGCGCCCATGGCGGGCGCCCGCACTGGGGCAAGATGCACGACCGGGATGCGGCGTCCCTCCGCGCCGACTACCCGCACTTCGACGACTTCCTCGCCGTGCGTGACAGGCTTGACCCGGAGCGACGCTTCAGCAACAGCTATCTGGAAAGAGTCCTGGGTCGATGAGCAACAGCAACACCCCCGCCGCACGCGCCTGGGAACACCGGGCGGGGGAGCTGGGCGACCGGCTGCCCGACGGCTTCAGCCTGGGCGTGGCCACCTCCGCGTTCCAGATCGAGGGTGGCGCCCGGGAGGGCGGTCGCGGCGAATCGAGCTGGGACCCGTTCACGGCCACCGCCGGGCGCATCCGTGACGGCTCCAACGCATCCGTTTCGACCGATCACTTCCACCGGCTCGACGAAGACGTCACGCTGCTGGGCGAACTGGGCGTGGATGTCTACCGGTTCTCCCTGGCCTGGTCCCGGCTGCAACCGGACGGCCGTGGTTCGCTCAGCCGGGCCGGACTGGCCTTCTACGACCGGTTGCTCGACGGGCTCCTGGTCGCCGGGATCAGCCCGATGGCGACCCTGTTCCACTGGGACACCCCGCTGCGGTTGCGCGGCGGCTGGCTGAACCGGGACACCGCGATGCGCTTCGGCGACTACGCGCACCAGGTCGGCGAGGTGTTCGGGGACCGGATCGACTCCTGGGTGACCCTGAACGACCCCGCGACGGTGACCCTCAACGGTTATGCCCTCGGCACCGACGCCCCGGGGGAGGCCCGGCTCTTCGGCGCCCTGCCCGCGGCGCACCACCAGCTGCTCGGCCACGGCCTGGCCGTGCAGGGGTTGCGGGCCGCCGATGTGCGCGGCCGGATCGGGATCGCCAACGTGCACTCGCCCGTTCAGGCCGCCAGCGGCCGCGAAGCCGACGAGGTCGCCGCCGCGCTCTTCGACCTGCTGCACAACCGGTTGTACGCCGACGCGGTGCTGCTCGGCCGTTACCCGGAACCGCCGGAGCCCTACCAGGTGCCGCTGCGGATGCTGCTGGAAACCGACCCGGACGACCTGCGCACCATCCACCAGCCGCTCGACTTCTACGGGCTCAACTACTTTCAGCCGAGCCGGATCAAGGCCGGCCCCGCGGCCGCGAAGACCCCGATGGCCCCGAACGGACCTTCGTCCGGCGGGCCGCCGGAGAAGGTCATCGCGTTCCCCTTCCACGTCACCCCGTTCCGGGAATTCCCGGTGACCGGCGCTGGCACCGCCATCGCCCCCGAATACCTCGGGGTGGCCCTTCGCGAACTGCGGGACCGCTACCCGGACACCCTGCCCGGCGTCTGCATCACGGCCGGGGGAGCGAGCTTCCCGGACGTCGCCGATAAGTGGGGTGCCGTGCACGACCCGGCCCGGATCGACTACCTGGCCGAGCACCTCACGGCGGCGCTCGCCGCGGTGGCCCCCGGTGGGATCGCCGACGGCGTCACCTTGCAGGGCTACTCGATCTGGTCTCTGCTGGACAGCTTCGAATGGACGGCCGGCTACACCCAGCGGTTCGGCCTCGTGCACATCGACTTCCAGGGCGGAACCCGTACCCGCACCCCCAAATCCTCCTACCACTGGCTGCAGAAGGTGCTCTCCGCCCGCTGACCTTGGAGTGTGTTGGGAAGCGCATGGGAGCATCAGGGTGCGCGGTTATGATGGTGCTGCGTCGTAGATACGCCGCCGCGGCCTGCTTGCTTGCCCCGCCCCATCACAAGGAGAAGCTGCCATGGAATGGCTCATCCCGGTCCTCATCGTTGTTGCCCTCGTCGCCGTCATCGGCATCTACCTCTGGGCCACGTATAACTCCCTCGTGACCCTCAAGGTGCGCGTGGACGAGGCATGGAGTGATATCACCGTTCAGATGAAGCGCCGGGCCGACCTGATCCCGAACCTGATCGAGACGGTCAAGGGCTATGCGGCCCACGAGCGGGCCGTCTTCGAGAACGTCACGAAGGCGCGGGCCGAATCGCTCAATGCTCAGGGCCCGGCCGACGCCGCAGCCGCAGAGAACCACATGCAGACCGCTCTGCGCAGCATCTTCGCCGTGGCGGAGGCGTACCCGCAGCTGCAGGCCAGCCAGAACTACCTGCAGTTGCAGGGCGAGCTCGTCGATACCGAAGACAAGATCCAGGCCTCACGCCGGTTCTACAACGGCGGCGTCCGGGAACTGAACACGAAGATCCAGGTCTTCCCCAACAACCTCATCGCCCGCAACCTCGGGTTCACCCAGCGTGACTTCTTCGAGGTGTCCGACTCCGCTGCCATCGCGGAGCCGCCCCGCGTTCAGTTCTAACGGTAGGCGGCCATGTACAGCGCTATCGCGCGCAATAAGCGCAACACCGTCTTCACGATCATCCTGTTCATCGTCATCATCGCGGGGCTCGGCTGGATCGCGAACGCGGTGTACAGCACGCCCGGTGACTACAGCATCCTGATCCTGACGGTCGTCTTCGCCACGGCGTACGCCGTGGTGCAGTACTTCGTGGCCGGGCGCCAGGCGATCGCGATGAGCGGCGGCATCCGCGTCAACAGCCAGGCGGAGAACCCGAGGCTCTGGAACATCGTCGAGAACCTCTCGATCACCACCGGCACGCCGATGCCCGCGATCTATGTGATCAACGACCCGGCGCCGAACGCGTTCGCGACCGGGCGCGACCCGCAGCACGCCATCGTGGCGGCCACCACCGGCCTGCTGGAGATCATGACCGACTCCGAGCTCGAGGGCGTCATGGCGCACGAGCTCGGCCACGTGCGCAACTACGACATCCGCCTGTCGATGGTCGTCTTCGGCCTCGTCGTGGCCGTCGGGTTCATCTCGGACATCTTCCTGCGGATGGCATTCTTCGGCCGCAACAGCAAGAACAACGGCAGCCCCGTCATCATGGTGGTCGGCCTGGTCGCCATGCTCGTGGCACCCCTGATCGCCACGGTCGTGCAGCTGGCGGTGTCGAGGCAGCGCGAGTACCTGGCGGATGCCACGGCCGCCCTGACCACGCGGCATCCCGACGCCCTGGCCAGCGCTCTCGGCAAGCTCGAGGCCTACGGGCGCCCGATGAAGAAACAGAACACGTCGATGGCCCACCTCTGGATCGCCGACCCGCTCAAGCCCGGCGTGATGGACAAGCTCTTCGCCACGCACCCGCCGATCGCCGAGCGCGTCGAGCGCCTGCACACGATGGGCCGCAAGTTCTAGAGCCCCGTTCCGGTCGACAGTGCCCGTTCCGCCGGTCACTCTCGACCGGAACGGGCACTGTCGCAGGGATCTGCCCGGCTGCCTAGCCGCTGCAGTTCGGCGGCCTCCCCGACAACGCGAGCCGCCCGGCACGCTTCAGGCGGCATTCACCCGCTGTTCAGTGGCGCACCCCCTCCCGGTCGACGGCCGCCCCTAGCCTCACCTTGATCGGCTACCCGGCTACACACGACCGCGTTCCCGCGCGGCGGCCGGCGCTGTTCGATGGAGGAAAATCTTGTTCACCACCCGCACCCTGGCAACCCTGGCCGCGGCCACCGCCCTCACCCTGAGCCTGGCCGCCTGCTCCGGAGCCGCCGATGCCGGCACCGGCACCCCAGCGGTCGACGCCGCCACCGCCACCAGCCTCTCCGCTTTCGGCGATCTGGCCGCCCTCGAGGATGCCGCCCGGGCCGAAGGCGCGCTGAATGTGATCGCCCTGCCGCGGGACTGGGCCAACTACGGCGCCGTGCTCGACGCGTTCGCCCAGAAGTACCCGGAGATCGCCATCACCGAGGCCTCGCCCGACGCGTCCAGCGCCGAGGAGATCCTGGCCGCGGACAACCTCGCCGGCCAGGACACTGCCCCCGACGTGTTCGACCTGGGCCTCTCCGTGGCGCTGGCCAGCACGGATCGCTTCGCTCCCTACCAGGTGGCCGCCTGGGCCGAGATCCCGGATGCGCTCAAGGAGGCCTCCGGCCTGTACACGGGCGACTACGGCGGCTATATGGCGGTCGGCTACGACCCCGACGCCGTACCCGCACCGACCAAGCTGAGCGACCTGCTCGGCGCCGAGTACAAGGGCAAGGTCGCGATCAACGGTGACCCGACCCAGGCCGGGGCGGCCTTCGCCGCCGTCGGGCTGGCCACCGTGCAGAGCGAGGGCGCTGTGGGTGACTTCCAGGCCGGGATCGACTTCTTCGACGAACTCAACCAGGCCGGCAACTTCGTCAAGATCGACCCCACCCCGGCGACCATCGCGTCGGGGGAGACCCCGGTGGTCTTCGACTGGGACTACCTCAACGTGGGCTACGGTACGAGCCTCGCCGGGGAGCGCAACTGGGAGGTCGTCGTCTTCCCCGGCACCGGTTACGCCGGCTACTATAACCAGGCCGTGAACAAGGATGCCCCGAACCCGGCCGCCGCCAGGCTCTGGCAGGAATTCCTGTACAGCGACGAGGGCCAGAACCTCTGGCTCGCCGGCGGCGCACGCCCGGTTCGCGCCGAGGCGATGGAAGCGGCCGGCACCATCGACGCGGACCTCCTCGCCGCCCTCCCGGCGGCCCCGGACGAGACCGTCGTCCCGACCGAGGCGGAGAGCGCCGCTGGAGCCGCCCTTCTCGGCGAGACGTGGGCCGCAGCTGTCCAGTAGCCGGCGCGGACCGGCAGCGGCCTTCGGGCTGCTGCCGTTCGCGGCGTATGTGCTGCTCTGCCTGCTCGTGCCGACTGTGATCGCAGTGGGCTCCGGCTTCGTCGACGAGACCGGCGGGTTCACGCTGGACACCGTCGCGGCCCTGGTGAACCCGGTGGTGCTGGACGCCTTCGCCAACTCGTTCGGGCTGTCGGCGCTCACCGCAGTCGTGGGCGCGGTCGTCGGCGCCCTGGCCTGCTACGGATTGCTCGGGGCGCGCGAACACGGCCCCCTGCGTGCTGTTGTGGATTCGCTCAGCGGCGTGCTCGCCCAGTTCGGCGGGGTGATGCTCGCCTTCGCGTTCGTCGCGACCATCGGTATCCAGGGTCTGGTCACCGTGGTCCTGCGCGACACCTTCGGCGTCGACATCTTCGCCGACGGGGTGTGGCTCTACGAGCTGCCCGGACTCGTGCTGCCCTACCTCTACTTTCAGGTGCCACTCATGATCATCACCTTCCTGCCGGCGTTGCAGGCGCTGAACCCGCACTGGGCTGAGGCCAACGCGACGCTGGGCGGCAACCGGGCCACCTACTGGTTCCGGATCGCGTTCCCCGTGCTCGGCCCCTCGTTCCTCGGCAGCCTCCTGCTGCTCTTCGCCAACGCGTTCTCCTCCTACGCGACCGCCGCGGCGCTCACCAGCCAGGGGTCGCAGATCGTGCCGTTGCAGATTCGCTCGGCTCTGACCAGCGAAACCCTGCTCGGCCGGGAGAACCTGGCCGGAGCGCTCGCGCTCGGCATGATCCTGGTGATGGCCGTCGTCATGTCCGGCTACTCGGTGTTGCAGGCACGGGCCGCACGGTGGCAGCGATGAAGCCGGTGGCGCACACGCCCACCCGGCTGGCGCGCGGTCTCATCCTGGGCAGCATCGGCCTCGTCTTCGCGATCCCGATCATCGCCATGGTGGAGTTCACCCTGCGCCGCGGCCTCGCCGGCGGCCACGATTTCTCCCGCTGGACGGCCCTCTTCCAGAGCGGTTTCGCCGGCCCCTACCGTGCGGTGCTCGTCGCACTCGGCAACTCGGTCGGGCTGGCCGTGGGCACCGTCGCGATCGTGCTCCTGCTGCTGGTGCCGACCCTGCTGCTGGTGCACCTGCGGTTTCCCCGTCTGCGCCGCCTGATGGAGTTCGTCTGCATCCTGCCGATCAGCATCCCGGCCATCGTGCTCGTGGTCGGACTGGCGCCGGTGTACTCGGTGCTCGGCCGCCTGCTCGGCAGCGGCGTGTGGACCCTCGCCTTCGCCTACGGGATCACGGTGCTCCCCTTCGCCTACCGGGCCATCCAGGCCAACCTCGACGGCGTCGACGTGCGCACGCTCAGCGAGGCCGCCCGCACCCTCGGCGCCGGCTGGGTGAGCGTGCTCCTGCGGGTGCTGATCCCGAACCTGCGCCGCGGCATCCTCGCCGGCGCGTTCATCTCGGTCGCGGTCGTGCTCGGCGAATTCACGATCGCGTCCCTGCTCAACCGCAACACCCTGCAGACCGCGCTCGTGGTCGTC
>DATISQ010000184.1:0-5188 GCA_035581905.1 Cryobacterium sp. | reverse complement strand
TTGTATTCTGTCTGAGCGTCTCCGGTCACGTGTTTTGCATATGGTCGGGTGCGTATTGGCAAGTTACCCAAGTGGCCAAAGGGATCTGACTGTAAATCAGCCGTCTTAGACTTCGGGGGTTCGAATCCCTCACTTGCCACTGTTTCCGATGCATCACCTAGCGTTGAGCCATGACCACACGTGCCTCAGCCGGATTGCTTCGCCTCGCCCAGGACACCGCGCTCGCCGCGGGGGAACTGGCGGCAAGGCGGCGCTCCGAAGGGGTGCGGGTCGCCGCGTCGAAGTCCTCTCCGGAGGACGTGGTGACCCTGGCCGACCGGGAAACCGAGTCGCTGATTCGGGCCCTGCTGGCCGAGGCCCGGCCCGATGACGGTTTCTTCGGTGAGGAATCGGCGGCCACGCGCGGCACGTCCGGTCTGACCTGGGTCGTCGACCCGATCGACGGCACCGTCAACTACCTCTACGGTTTCCCGGCCTGGGCGGTCAGCATCGCCGTCGTCGAGGGGGACCCCGACCCGGCCACCTGGACCACCCTGGCCGGCGCGGTCTACAGCCCGACCGGCGACGAACTGTTCACCGCGGCAGCCGGCGAGGGGTCGTGGCTGGGTACCCGCCGATTGCAGGTGCCGACCGACGTGCCGCTGTCGCTGGCGTTGCTGGGCACCGGCTTCTCCTATCGCGCGGCCGAGCGGGAGCGGCAGGCAGACGTGGTGCGGGGCCTGATCGGCCAGGTGCGGGACATCCGTCGCATCGGGTCGGCCGCACTCGACCTGTGCTCGGTCGCCGCCGGCCGGTTGAACCTGTATTACGAGCGCGGCTTGAACCCCTGGGACCATGCGGCCGGCGCGCTGGTGGCGCGCGAGGCCGGCGCCCGGGTCGGCGGCTTCGGGACCGACCGGGAGGGCATCGACCTGCTGATCGCCGGAGCCCCCGACCTCTACCGGGCCTCGGAGCCGCTCCTGGCGGAACTTTTCGACGAATTCATGACGGACGCGAAACCCTAGCCGTCTGAACCGCTTCGACCAAGACGGATGCCCCGGAAACACGGCTAACCGAGGCGTTCGGGGTGCGCGGCCGACCCCGGCGGAACCGGAGGCCGGTGCCCCGCTTTCGGGTGTCATTCGGCGCCGATCTGTGCAATTCCGGGGCCGCAGACGCTAGTCTGTAGTGATTCGTTACTTTGGCCATGGCCAAGATGACTGTCCGTCACCCTGTCCGACGCGCCGAAAGAATCCTTCCTTTGCTCCCTCACGCCTCCAGCTCGGCTGCCTCGCTGCCCGGCGCGAGTGACCCTGCAGAGAGGCCCCTCACGCGTCGCGAGCTGCGCGAGCGCGAGCGGATGTCCGTTCCGGCGCTGGACGTCTCGCCGCTGGATATCGCTGACGCCGTGGCCGCTGGAGCAGCCGAGCAGGTTGCCGCCGATCCCGCCGAACCGGGGGATCCCGCTGACTCCGTGACGCTGACGCCGGACGCGGCGCTTCTGGTGGTGGCGAGCCTGGCCACGCCCGAACTCGAGTCCGTGACGATCTCCGACTCGGACCGCGTCATCGCCGCACCGGCTGCCGTTGATGCGCCGGTCTCCGACGTGGAGCGGCTGCAGACCGCCATCTCCGCCGTCACGACGTCCACGGAGATCCCGTTCCCGACCCGGGCCCAGCGCCGCTCGGAACTGCCCGACGCACGCCCCGTCCGCCCTCGCCGCGCGTCGGCCCGGGAACGCCTGGCACCCGCCGTTCGCCCACCCGCCGTCACCGGGCCGTCCCCAAGGCCCCGCAGCACCAACCCGGCCAACGCCCGCCGTATGCGCAAGCTCGCAACCACGGGCGTCACGATGGTCGCCATGGCCTTCGTCGCCATGATGGCCGTAGCCACCTCCGTGCCGGCCGAGGCGCTGCTGTCCTCTGCCGATGTGCAGGCCGCCGCCCACGCCACGAAGCTCGGCGCGAAGGGCGAACCTGCCCAGACGCTGGCCATGACCGGCGGAGCGGACACCATCTCGGTGGAGCGCGACGGTTACGAGTCGAAGACCATCGCCGAGGTCGCAGCAGCCAGCGGCATCCGGATGGAAGCGACCTTCACGAACAATCCGAACGGTACCGTGCAGTGGCCCTTCTCGGTGGGCGTGCACATCGGTGACGAGTTCGGCTTCCGCGACTGTGCCGGCTGCTCCTCCAACCACGGCGGCCAGGACTTCAACCCGGGCCTCGGCGCGCCGATCCAGTCGATCGCCGATGGCGTGGTGCGCTACGCCGAAGACGGCGAGGGCAGCCTCGGCGTGCACATGATCATCGACCACATGATCGACGGTGAGCTCGTCTCCAGCGTCTATGCGCACATGATCCACGACTCGATGCTCTTCAAGGCCGGCGACGTCGTCACGGTCGGCCAGATCATCGGCAAGGTCGGCAACACCGGAATGTCCACCGGCCCGCACCTCCACTTCGAGATCCGCGTCGGCGGCAAGGGCGGCACGAAGGTCAACCCGCTCGTCTGGCTGTACGCCAACACGAACTAAGACGGCCCGACGCGGGCCAGCCCGGTCTAGCCGGCGGCCTCGGCCTTGGTCTTGTCCTCAGCCGCAGTCTCTGGCGCGGGTGTGGGCGCGGCGGCCCGCGTGCGGCGGATGGCCGTGAGGAGCCCCTCGGGGAGTGCGAGCTGCGACAGCCCGGCGATCTCGAGCAGGTCGGTCTCGCTGTGGCCATCGGGCTCTATGGCCAGGACCTGGTCGTGCAGGCCCTCCATTTTCCGGTCGAGGCGGTTGGCGACATCCGCCGCCTGTTTGAGATCGGCGAACAGATCGATCGGGACCGCCCCGCGGTACTTGTAGTAGATCTTGTGCTCGAGGCTGGCCCAGAAGTCCATTGCGACCGTTCGGATCTGGATCTCGACCGTGACCTCGTCGACCCGGTCGGACATGAAGACGGGAATGTCGACGAGCAGGTGGAGGCTCTTGTAGCCGTTCGGTTTCGGGGTGGCGATGTAGTCCTTGACCTCGAGCACCGTGACGTCGAGCTGGCTCGTGAGCATATCGAGGATGCGGTACGTGTCGGAGATGAAGCTGCAGGTGATGCGGATGCCGGCGATGTCCTGGATCTGGGCCCGGATGTCGTCGAGGACCAGCGGGCAGCCCTTCCGGAGGGCCTTCTTCAGGATTCCCTCGGGAGACTTCAACCGCGAAGTGACGTGCTCGATCGGGCTGTAGTCGTGGATGGAGGCGAACTCCTCCTTCAAGATGTTGATCTTCGTCATCATCTCGTCGGTCGCGAACTTGTACGCCAGCATGAACCGGGTCAGCTCGGTCTTGAGCTCGCGCAGCTCAGCGAGGTCCCGGTGCGACGGGGCCGCCTGATCGAAGCCGGTTTCGGTCCCCGAATCGGATCCGTGTTCGGTCCCGCTGTCGATCCCCGTGCCGGTCACTGCTGCTCCTTCTGCGCGCTCCCCGATCGGGTGACGCCCGTCAATTGTCCCATGCAGGGTCTGCGGGGTCACTGACAGCGTCGCCCGAGCGCGGAACCCGTCGCCCGTCGCCCGTCGCTCCGCAGCCCGCTCCGCGCCCCGAACGAATTCGAGTGGCGGGCGGGGCGGTTAGGCGCGCAGCCAGACGGTGGTGTCGCCGGGCAGCATGTTGCCGGGGAGCGGGCCGCTGGCGAGGAGGACCTCGCCGTCGGGCAGGGGCACGGATGCCGCGCCCGTGTTCGCGACGACCGTCACCGTGCCGTTGCGGAACGCCACGATCTCGTCAGCGTGGCCGTCCAGCCACGCCACCGAACCCAGCCCGAGCGCGTGCTCCCGGCGCAGGCGCAGTGCGAGCCGGTACAGCTCGAGGGTGGACTCGGCGACGCCGGCCTGCGCGTCGCGGGCGAGTCCGGCCCACTCGTCCGGCTGGGGCAGCCAGCTCGCGGCCGAGGGGCCGAAGCCGTAGGAGGGGGCGGCGGCTTCCCAGGGAATCGGCACGCGGCATCCGTCACGGCCGTAGCGTTCTCCGTTGGTGCGGAACCAGGTGGGGTCTTCGCGGGCGGAGTCGGGCAGGTCGATGACCTCGGGCAGGCCCAGCTCCTCGCCCTGGTAGAGGTAGCTGGAGCCCGGCAGGGCGAGCATGAGCGCCGTGGCGGCACGGGCCCGGTGCAGGCCGATCACGGTGTCGGGCAGGTCGGGCGTGTTCGGTCCGATGCCGTGGCCCTGCAGGTTCTCGTGGTTGAGGGCGAGACGGGAGGCATGGCGCACGACGTCGTGGTTGGAGAGCACCCAGGTGCTCGGGGCTCCCACCGCGCCGAACGCGGCGAGGGAGTCGTCGATGACGCGCCGCAGGGCCGGGGCCGCCCACGCCGTCTCGAGGTAGGCGAAGTTGAAGGCCTGGTGCATCTCGTCGGGGCGTACCCACTCGGCGACGTGGCTGAGCGGGTCGACCCAGGCCTCGGCCGCGAGGATGCGGTCGCCCGGGTACTCGTCGAGGATGAGACGCCAGTCGCGGTAGATCTCGTGCACGCCGTCCTGGGCCCAGTAGGGGGCGGTGGGCGCGGCTCCGGGGATGCTGCCGAGGTCGAGCACCGTGGCGCCGCCCATGCTGCCGCCCTCGACGGGCGAGAAGTCGGGCAGGCCGGCCTCCTTGATCATGCCGTGCGCGACATCCACCCGGAAACCGTCGGCGCCCCGGTCGAGCCAGAAGCGGAGCACGCCCCGGAACTGCTCGCGCACCCACGGGTTGTCCCAGTCGAAGTCGGGCTGGGTGGTGTCGAAGAGGTGCAGGTACCACTGGCCGGCCGAGCCGTCCGGATTCACGATGCGCGTCCAGGCACGGCCGCCGAAGACGGACTCCCAGTTGTTCGGGGGCAGGTCGCCGTTCTCGCCCGAACCGTCGCGGAAGATGTAGTGGGCGCGCTCGTCGCTGCCCTCCGGCGACGCGAGTGCGGCCTGGAACCAGGGGTGGTCACTCGAGGAGTGGTTCGGAACCAGGTCGACGATGACACGGATGTCCAGGTCGTGAGCGGTGCGCTGCAGGATGTCGAAGTCGTCGAGGGTGCCGAACCGAGGGTCGACGTCGCAGTAGTCGGCCACGTCATAGCCGGCGTCGTGCTGCGGGGAGGTGTAGAACGGCGACAGCCAGATGGCGTCGATGCCGAGGTCGCGCAGGGCGGGTAACCGCCTCGTGATGCCGGCCAGGTCGCCCATGCCGTCGCCGTTGGCGTCC
>DATISQ010000183.1:0-3780 GCA_035581905.1 Cryobacterium sp. | reverse complement strand
AGGGCTAGACGCCCGTCAGCCGCCGCCGCGCTCCCGAGCGCGGCGACGGCTGACGTTTTTAACGGGTCCGCTGCAACGGGTCAGCTGCAACGGTCAGCGCCACCACTCGTCGAACATCGACGCCGGCACCTGGCGCTTGTGCTCGGTGCTGAGGTAGCGTTTCTCGATCGCCTCGGCGACGGCGTCGTCGACCGGCCGTCCCTCCAGGAAATCGTCGATCTGCTCGTACAGCACGCCCAGGTTGGCCTCGTCGGTCTGGCCGGGGTTGTCGTCCAGAAGGTCGGCGGTCGGCTCCTTGAGGTACAACCGGTCCGGCGCCCCGAGCTCGACCAGCAGCGCGCGGCCCTGACGCTTGGTCAGTCCGGTCAGCGGCAGGATGTCCGTGCCACCGTCGCCGTACTTCGTGAAGAATCCCGTGACCGCCTCGGCGGCGTGGTCTGTGCCCACGACCAGCAGGCCGGCCGAACCGGCGAGGGCGTACTGGGCGATCATGCGCACCCGCGCCTTGACGTTCCCCTTGTCGAAGTCGGGCATCGGGCGGCCCGTGGCGTCGGCGAATTCCGCCTCGACGCTGTCCACGGCGCGGGCGATGTCGAACGTGACGGTCGACGCGGGCCGAATGAACTTCAGGGCGAGCTGCGCATCGTCCTCGTCCCGCTGCACCAGATAGGGCAGGCGCACGGCCTGGAAGGTGACCGGATGTCCCGCCTCGGCGAGGTGTTCCACGGCCAGCTGGCACAGGCGCCCGGCGAGGCTGGAATCCTGTCCCCCGCTGATGCCGAGCACGAGGCCCTTCGCCCCGGTTCGCACCAGGTAGTCCGCGAGGAACTGCACCCTGCGGCGCACCTCGGCAGCGGCATCGATCCGGGGGGTCACGTGCAGCTCCGCGATGATTCGCGCCTGTAGTTCTCGCATCCCGCAAATCTACCAAGCCGAGGTGGCGGCAACGGAATTCACGGGTGTTGTGCAGTGCCCCCGGTAGGAATCGAACCTACGACAAGCGGATTAGAAGGCCGCTGCTCTATCCACTGAGCTACGGGGGCGAAACACCGTTCAACGATAGCGCAGACCCGGCCCGCCGGCGCTCACAGGGCTTTCGCCGCCGCGACGAGCACCTGAGCGAGGGTCGGCACACCGGACGCCCGGAAGACCTCGACCCCGGCGACGTCCCGGATGATCACCGTGGGGGTGATCCGGATGCCGGCGGCCTCGGCCTCCGCGACGTCCCGCGCCACATCGAGCTCGCGCACCGACGCCTGCGGCACAAGCCGTTCGGCCTCGGCCAGGACCGCTCGGGTCTGCATGCAGGGCTCACAGAATGCGGAGGAGAAGAACGTCAATTCCATGCTCGGTAGTCTACGGAGCGTCGGAGGGGCCGCACCGCTGCCGGGCAGGCCCACCAGGGCCGGTCGGTGGCCGCCGTTAGACTCGGCACATGACAAAAAGTAGTGACCGGTTGGTATGGATTGACTGCGAGATGACCGGTTTGGACATTGATTCCGACGAGTTGGTGGAGATCGCGGTGGTGATCACCGATTACGACCTCAACATCATCGACCCGGGACTTGACCTCATCATCAAGCCGAGTCCGGCGTCGCTCGAGAACATGAACGACTTCGTGCGCAACATGCATGAGACCAGCGGGCTGATCAACGAGATCCCGAACGGCATCAGCGCCGCCGAGGCCGAGACCCTGGTTCTGGAATACGTGCTGAAGTTCATCCCGGCCGAGCAGAAGGCGCCGCTGGCCGGAAACTCCATCGGCACTGACCGAGCCTTCCTGACCAAGTACATGCCCCGCCTGGACGACCAGCTGCATTACCGCAACGTCGACGTGTCCTCGATCAAGGAACTTGCCCGCCGCTGGTACCCGCGGGTGTACTTCAACGCCCCCGCGAAAGACGGCGGACACCGCGCGCTGGCCGACATCCTCGAGTCCATTCGCGAGCTGGCCTACTACCGCCAGACCGTGTTCGTCGCCGACCCGGGCCCGTCCAGCGAACAGGCGAGGAACAGCGCGGTCGAAGCCGTGAACATTTTCGCTCCAAACATGTAATAGACTTGCCGAGTTGCCTTTTCTTCGGGAAAGCAACGAATGGTGGGTATAGCTCAGCTGGTAGAGCATCCGGTTGTGGTCCGGAAGGCCGCGGGTTCAAGCCCCGTTACTCACCCCAATAGAAACACGCTGTGACCGCTGTGCGGCGCACGCCCGGAGCCTGCGCTCCCGGTCGTGCGCTCGCATCGTCGGCATCGAAACGGTTCCCGATTCCGTGTCCTCGCCTCGGCCTCCCCGCCGGACCTCCGGCGTTCGGGACAGCTGAAAGGGATCTCTTCATGCGTGCTCGCTTCGCCCTCCCCGCCGTCGCTGCGGTGGCCGCCCTCCTGCTCACCGGTTGCGTCGACAATACGGTGCCGGTGCCCGGCGCCGCCGGAACCGCGCCCGCCCGGACCGTGACCGAGGATGCCGCCGCCTCGGCGCTGCTGCCTGAGACGGTCCGCGCATCCGGCACCCTGGTCATCGGCACGAGCCCGAACTACTCCCCCAACGAGTTCAAGGACGACTCCGGCCAACCGATCGGCTGGGGAGTCGAACTCGGCACGGCGGTTGCCGCCAAGCTGGGCCTGACCGCCGACTACAAGGTCGCGAATTTCGACACCATCATCCCCAGCATCATGGGCGGCGAGATGGACCTGGGCAATTCCTCGTTCACCGACAACCTCAAGCGCGAGGAGCAGGTCGACTTCGTCAACTACTACACCGCCGGAATCCAGTGGGCCTCCGCCGCCGGCAACACGATCGACCCCGACGACGCCTGCGGTCTGAAGATCGCCGTCCAGTCCACCACCTATGAGGACACCGACGAGATTCCCGCCCGGAGTGCCGCCTGTGTCGCCGCGGGAAAGCCCCCGATCGACAAGCTCAAGTTCGACACGCAGGATCTGGCCACCAACGCCACGGTGCTCGGCCAGGCCGATGCCTTCAGCGCCGACTCGCCCGTCACCCTCCACGCCATCCAGCAGACGGCCGGCAAGCTGCAGTCGGCCGGCGCCTCGTTCGACGTGGCGCCGTACGGCATGGCCGTGGCGAAGGATTCCGGGATGGCGGCAGCCGTGCAGGCCGCCCTCCAGTCCATGGTCGACGACGGCTCCTACGGCGAGATCCTCGATCGCTGGGGCGTCGCCGACGGCGGGCTCACGACCATCACGATCAACGCCGCCGCCAACGGCTGATCGGCGCCATGAGATGCTGAACGGATGCCGCAGCTGAATCACGAGGAATTCGAGCGTCTCGTCGTCGACGAGCTCGATCTCCTGCCCGACGACATGGTCGACGGCCTGGACAATGTGATCTTCGTGGTCGAGGACCGGCCCGAAGACGGCACGATGGACACCCTCGGGCTGTACGAGGGGGTTGCCCTGACCGAGCGCGGGCAGTACGGCTTCGGTGAGATGCCCGACCGGATCGTGCTCTACCGGGAACCGCTGCTGGACCTCTGCGCGGATCTGGACGAGTTGCGCGATCAGGTGCACATCACCCTGGTCCACGAGATCGCGCATTTCTACGGCATCGACGACGACAGGCTGCACGAACTCGGCTGGGGATGACGAACCAGCGTTAGCCTTCTGTCATGAGTCGAGTCCGGCCTGCCCGCGCCATCAGTGCCACGGTCGGCGCCCTCGTCATCCTGACCGTCGGCGTCTATGGTCCGGCCACGCTCCTGGGTCCGTTGCCGGGCGCCACCGCCACCCTGGTCACCCCGGCGGCGGGAGAAGCGGTTC
>DATISQ010000182.1:0-4618 GCA_035581905.1 Cryobacterium sp. | reverse complement strand
AGCCTTCAGCCGACGCTGCAGCATCCACTCAGGCTCACTCTTGAGGTTCGAGATATCGGTCACCACCTGCGGCGAGATCCCACGCCGGGCCGAGGCTCCCGCGGCGTCGGGATCCGACCAACCGAATTCATACACACCGAGCCCAGCGAGTTCGGGGCGGTCAAGCAGGACGTCAGACATATCTACCTCTTCTCCCATCCACGGCAACCCGGATATTAGTCCGGTCGTTCCCAGAACGACCTCCAGAGGAGGCCCTCTCGCGGAACGGGTTGTGTGGGCGGCTACGTTGCGTACCTAAGATGTTTAAGGACGACGGGGTGATGCGCCGCGGTTATATCAACCGCTAAGTTCCCGCCCCTGAACCACCTAATTCTACAGGCTGGCGACAGGTTCAGTAGTGCGATCCTGCGTTTTCACATGTGGCCCATCGAAGAGGAAGAAGAACCGGTGAATCGAATTTCGGCGTGGTTGCCGACCAGGATCGACAGGCGCGTGCGTGTGATCGCGTGGGTCTACCTCGCCGCCCAGATTCTTCTGGTCGGCACGGGAGGCCTCGTGCGCCTGACCAGCTCGGGCCTCGGCTGCCCGACGTGGCCCAAGTGCACCGCCGATTCGCTGATCAACACGCCCGAGATGGGCATCCACGGGTTCATCGAGTTCGGCAACCGCCTGCTCGGGGTTGCCCTTGGCCTGGTCGCCCTCGCGGCGTTCCTCGCCGTGGTGCGCCTCCGCAAGGAACGCCCGGACCTGTTCTGGATCGCCCTGCTGGCGGGGCTGGGCATCCCGGTCCAGGCCGTCATCGGCGGCATCAGCGTTCTCGCGCAGCTGAACCCCTACGTGGTCGGCTTCCACTTCGTAGTCTCCGTGATCCTGGTCTCGCTCTGCACCGTCTTCGTGCACCGGGTCTACACCGGCCGGGTACAGCGCACCCTCGCGGTGCCGGCCTGGTACCGCGCGCTGGCGTATGTCACGAGCGGGGTCGTGTTCGTCACGATCCTGGTCGGCATCCTCACCACCGGCTCGGGCCCGCACGCCGGAGATGCGAATGCTCCGCGCACGGGTCTTGATCCTGAAATCCTGCAGCACGTCCACAGCTGGCCGGCCTACGCCACCGTGGCCCTCACCCTGGTGCTCCTGGTCACGGCCTTCTCACGCGCTCTGCCGACGCAGGGCTGGGCCCTGCTGTTGCTGCTCGTCGAGGCCATGCAGATCGGCATCGGCCTGATCCAGTCCAACACGGGACTCCCGGCCGGGCTGGTGGGCATCCACATGGTGCTCTCCTGCGTGCTCGTCGCCGTCATGACCGCGCTGATCCTGAACCTCAGCACACCCGTCGACCAGCGCCTGTCGTCCCGAACGGCCACCCCGGACCTGGTCGGTCGACGGTAACGGATGCCGCCGGCCGCCTAGAACGGCAGCAGCGGGTCGACCCCGACGGCCAGGAACAACAGGGTGAGGTACGCGATCGAGCCATGGAAGACCCGCATCGGTGACACCTCGGCGTGACGGATGGCCAGGCCGTACAGCCGGTGCGTCTCGTAAATGAACCAGGCACCGGTGACGATGGCAACGAAGACGTACAGCAGTCCCATCCCCGCGATCGGAACGAGCAGGAGCGAGCAGGCAACGGTCGCCCAGGCGTAGAGGATGACCTGCAGCCCGACCTGGCTGCGGCCCCGGACGACGGCGAGCATCGGCACCCCGGCGGCCTGGTAGTCGTCACGGTATTTCATGGACAGCGGCCAGTAGTGCGGCGGTGTCCACAGGAAGATGATCAGGAACAGGATGAACGGCGGCCACGACAGGTCGCCGGTCACAGCGGCCCAGCCGATGAGCACGGGCATGCAGCCCGCGATCCCGCCCCAGACGATGTTCTGGCTGGTGCGCCGCTTCAACACCATCGTGTAGAAGACGACGTAGAGCAGAATGGCGCCGAGCGACAGGGCCGCGGCGAGCCAGTTCGTGAAGGCCAGCAGCCAGACGATGGATGCCAGGCCGACCAGCCATGCGAACGTCAGGGCCTGGCGGTCGGTGAGCTCCCCCGTGACCAGCGGGCGATTCTGCGTGCGCTTCATCAACCGGTCGATGTCCCGGTCGAGATAGCAGTTGAACGCCCCGGCCGAGCCGGCGCTCAAGGACCCGCCAATGAGGGTCGCCACGACCAGCCACAGGCTCGGGATGCCCTGTTCAGCCAGGATCATCGTGGGAGCGGTGACCACCAGGAGCAGTTCCACCACCCGCGGCTTGGTCAGCGAGAGGTAGGCCCTGGCCGTGCGACCGAACGTGCGCGGGGTGCTCAGGGTGTGGGTTTCGGCGGCTCCGGACATGGCTCCTCTAACGCTGGCGACGGTGCTGTGAGTCTAAGCGAACAGCCGGATGCGGTTCTCTCGACGGGCCGCTGAGCAGACGGAACGTAACGACACATCACGGGGTCCGAACCGGCGTTGCCTATACTGGGAGCTGCTCGCCAATCTCGGTGCATGCAGGCATGATCCACCGGAACCGGGCATCTGCTGCGACACCGGGATGACGCTGATGTCCTCGGGCGCGCACAATAGCGGGTGCGGGTTCTCAGCAACCTTCTCCCTTGTCTTCAGAAGGGTCAATACCAAGTGGCAGCACTGCAGTGGGATTCGATTGACAGCCAGGCGGTCGACACCGCGCGCCTCCTCGCGGCCGACGCCGTGGAGAAGGTCGGGAACGGGCATCCAGGTACCGCCATGAGCCTCGCTCCCGCGGCCTACCTGCTGTTCCAGAAGGTGATGCGTCGTGACCCGTCCGACAACGAGTGGATCGGCCGTGACCGCTTCATTCTCTCGGTCGGCCACAGTTCGCTCACCCAGTACGTGCAGTTGTACCTGGGTGGCTACGGCCTCGAGCTCGACGATCTGAAGGCGCTGCGCACCTGGGGTTCCAAGACCCCCGGGCACCCGGAATACGGCCACACCGACGGGGTCGAGATCACGACCGGTCCCCTGGGCCAGGGTCTGGCCTCCGCCGTCGGCTTCGCCTACGCCTCCCGCTTCGAGCGGGGATTGTTCGACCCGGAGGCGTCGGCCGGCACAAGCCCCTTCGATCACTTCGTGTATGTGATCGCCGGCGACGGCGACCTGCAGGAAGGCATCACGAGCGAGGCTTCCTCCCTCGCCGGCCACCAGCAGCTCGGCAACCTGATCGCGATCTACGACAGCAACCAGATCTCCATCGAGGACGACACCAACATCGCCTTCACCGAGGACGTCGCGGCCCGCTACGCGGCCTACGACTGGCACGTGCAGACGGTCGACTGGAAGAAGACCGGCGAATACGTTGAAGACGTCGCCGCACTCAACGACGCGATCGAGGCGGCCCAGGCCGTCACCGACAAGCCGTCGCTGATCATCCTGAAGACCATCATCGGCTGGCCCAGCCCGAAGAAGCAGAACACCGGCAAGATCCACGGCTCGGCGCTCGGCTCCGAGGAGCTGGCCGCCGTCAAGGCGGTCCTCGGCTTCGACCCGGCGCAGTCCTTCGAGGTCTCCGACGAGGTCATCGCGCACACCCGCCAGGCCGTGGACCGCGGCGCCGCCGCCCACGCCGAGTGGACCACCACCTTCGACGCCTGGGCGACCGCCAACCCCGAGCGCAAGGTCCTGCTCGACCGGGTGCTCTCCGGCGACCTGCCCGACGGAGTCGACGCGGCACTGCCCGTCTTTCCCGCCGGCACCGAGGTGTCGACCCGCGCCGCGTCCGGCAAGGTCCTCACCGCCCTCGGCACCGTCGTCCCCGAACTCTGGGGCGGCTCCGCCGACCTCGCCGAATCCAACAACACCACCATCGATGGTGCGGCCTCGTTCATCCCGGCCGAGCACTCCACCGGCGCCTGGACCGGCAACTCCTATGGCCGCGTGCTGCACTTCGGCATCCGCGAACACGCCATGGCCGCGATCCTCAACGGCATCGTGTTGCACGGGAACACCCGTCCCTTCGGCGGCACCTTCCTGATCTTCAGCGACTACATGCGTCCGGCCATCCGCCTGGCCGCGCTGATGCAGGCCCCGTCGATCTTCGTCTGGACCCACGACTCCGTCGCCCTCGGCGAGGACGGCCCCACCCACCAGCCGATCGAGCAGCTCGCAACCCTGCGTGCCATCCCCGGACTCGACGTGGTGCGCCCCGGCGACGCCAACGAGGTGTCCTGGGCGTGGAAGACCATCCTCGAGCGCCGCCAGGGACCGGCCGGCATTGTGCTGACCCGCCAGAACATTCCCGTGTTCGAGCGTGGCGAGGGCGCCGCCACCGGCGACGTGCTCGCATCCGCCCAGAACGTGGCGAAGGGCGCCTACGTGCTCGCCGAGGCTCCCGGCGGAACCCCCGACGTGATCCTGATCGGCACCGGCTCCGAGGTGCAGCTGGCCCTGGCGGCCCGCGAGCAGCTTCAGACCGAAGGCATCAGCGCGCGCGTCGTGTCCGCCCCCAGCCTCGAGTGGTTCCGGGAGCAGAGCGCCGAGTACCGCGAGGCGGTGCTGCCGGCATCGATCACGGCCCGGGTATCGGTCGAGGCGGGAATCGCGTTGACCTGGGACAAGTACGTCGGCGACCGCGGCCGCAGCGTGTCGATCGAGCACTTCGGCGCCTC
>DATISQ010000181.1:0-4273 GCA_035581905.1 Cryobacterium sp. | reverse complement strand
AAGGAGGCTCGGCGAAGGGTGTGTTCCTGCAGATCACAACAACCGGATCCACAGATCTCTTCATCCCGGGTCGCCCGTTCACGTTCGAGCAGCTTCTGGCCGCCCAGGCCGCCGGTGACACCCAGGCTCTCCTGGACCAGGATCTCCCCGTCATCACATTGACCCTGCCGGCACCGGAGAGCAACCTGACCCACCTGATGGCGGCACTCGGCTGACGCCGCCCACCCGACCAGCGGCGGCCGCATCGCCCGCATCGATGCGGCCGCCGTCGTTTCACCAGAGAACGAAGACCAGAAAGGCTAATCGATTCGTATGACTGAGCTGCGATTGGAAGTACTGTCCGCCGGCAACGTAGTTGCGGCCAACAACCTGAGTCTGAAGCCGGGGCAGGAGCAATTCATCACCCCCGTTTCATATTCGGTTGCAGCCGCGGCGACGAATCCGGCCGTTTCCTGGCAACGAGTGGTGTTGCACGGTGACCAAGTCGTCGGATTCATCCACGGCAACTTCGACCCCGACGCCGAAGAGGAAGAATTCCGGGCGTGCCTCTGGCGGATCAGCGTGCACGCGGACGCCCAGGGTCAGGGCGTCGGGACGTTCGCCGTCGCCGCCCTCGCCGACGAAGCTCGCCGCCGAGGACTCGTTCGCGTCACCGTGATCTGGGAACCCGGGGTGGCCGGGCCGGAGGCCTTCTTCCACCGCGTCGGTTTCACCGACGTCGGCCAGACCCGCTACAGCGAGGTCATCGGGGCGCTCGACCTCTAGATGTATCTAGAGGCCACCGCCGCGACACCCACAGGTCAGGCGCGAGGCCCGTTGAGGGAGAGGGCAGTGGGACGTTTGGGAAGCAGGTTGTCGCCCGAGGACTGCCGCCTGGCCCGTCGGAGCAGCCACGGCGCCAGATAGGTGCGCGCCCACACGAGATCATCGGTGCGGGCGCCTCGCCAGGTTCCGTCCGGCATCGGTTCGGGGTCATAGGCCTGGAGTGCATTCACAACCTTGAGGGATGAGAGCACGCTGCGGGCCACCGCATGATGGCCGAGGGCATTCAAGTGCAGCCGATCGGGTGCCCACATGCGGGGATCCTGAATCTCGGTCAGGGCCCACAGGTCGGCGACAACGCACTGCTGTCTGACCGCGATGGCGCGCAAATTCTCGTTGTAGATGGCGATCCTGCCGCGAACGCCGCGAAATACCGGGGAGAAACCCAGGTCAGGACCGGTGAACAGAATGATCGTCGCGTTGTCCCGCTTGAGCCGTTCGATGGCGACCTCGCACCGGACCGCGACCTCGTCCGGATCGCTGCGCGGCCGGATGACGTCGTTTCCGCCGGCCGAAATCGTGATCAGGTCCGGGCGCAATGACAGCACCGGCTCGATCTGCTCGTCGACGATCTGCCGGAGCACCTTCCCGCGAACGGCGAGATTCGCATAGGCGAAGTCGTCCGTGCCGGCGCTGAGCACTTCCGCGACGCGGTCGGCCCATCCCCGGTACCCGCCCGGGCTGGCCGGTTCCGGATCGCCGATGCCCTCCGTGAAGGAATCGCCCAGAGCCACATAACGCGACCACGGATGTTGCTTGGTTCCACTGTTCATAGTCCTCAGATCTTTGTCTCAACACTACTCTTACGTTAGAGTAGATATGTGCGGTTCTTCTGCACGAAAAGAGGTGGCTGTATTGCTTATCGGTGAATTCGCCGACCGGACCGGTCTCTCTCAACGCACGGTCCGGCACTATGACGAGATCAAAGTGCTTCAGGCATCCGGGCGTAGTGAGTGCGGCTACCGTTTCTACGCTCCCGCAGACCTGGACCGGGCCCGTGTCATCCGTGCCATGCGCGCACTGTCGCTGAGCACAACCGAGATCCGGGACGATCTGGCGACACTGGACCGGGTCGAATCCGCCACCTCCGCACCAACACCGGCCGACCGCCGGGAGCTGGCCGCGATACTGGCCGACGCCGAACGCCGCGAATATGCTCTGCGTGAGCAGATCGGCGTGGCCAGCGATTTCGTGGAGATGCTCCGCGCCCTCTGACTCCCCCGGCACCAGATGCCGTGTCACCGTCCCTTCCCGAGGAAAGAATCAATGATCCATCCCCCAGAGGTGTCCAACCTCGACGTTCTGTCCGAGGCCCTCCGCCGTCGCACGTTCGCGGTGATCTCCCACCCCGACGCCGGCAAGTCCACCCTCACGGAGGCGCTGCTCTTGCACGCCCACGCGATCGACAAGGCGGGCGCGGTGCATGGCAAGGCCGGCCGACGTGGAACAGTGTCCGACTGGATGGCCATGGAGCAGGCCCGCGGCATTTCCGTCACCTCGGCCGCGATCCAGTTCGGCTATCGCGACACCGTGATCAACCTGGTCGATACCCCTGGCCACGCGGACTTCTCCGAGGACACGTTCCGGGTGCTCTCCGCCGTCGATGCCGCCGTCATGCTGGTCGACGCCAGCAAAGGCCTCGAGGTGCAGACGATGAAACTCTTCGACGTGTGCCGGCAGCGCGGCCTGCCGGTCATCACCGTCATCAACAAGTGGGACCGCCCCGGAGAGGACGCTCTCGCCCTGATGGACGAGATCCGTGCCCGTACCGGCCTGATTCCCACCCCGCTCACCTGGCCGGTGGGCATCTCGGGAGATTTTCGCGGGGTACTCGATCGCCGGTCCGGCGACTATGTGCGATACACCCGCACGCCCGGAGGCGCCACGACCGCGGTCGAAGACCGCTTCATCCCGGCCGACGCGGAAACCGCAGAAGGAGACGCCTGGGTGACAGCGTCCGAGGAATCCAGCCTGCTCCGGGTCGAGGGCCAGGACCATGACGAGGCCCGATTCCTTGCCGGGGAGACCACGCCCGTGCTGTTCTGTGCGGCCGTGCTGAACTTCGGCGTGCAGCAGCTTCTGGAAACCCTGGTCGAATCCGCCCCACCGGCCGAAGCGCGAGCCGATATCGCCGGCCGCCGCCGCCCCGTCAACGCCGCCTTCTCCGGATTCGTGTTCAAGGTCCAATCCGGAATGAACGCCGCACATCGCGACCATGTCGCATTCGTCCGCGTCTGCTCGGGAGTCTTCCACCGCGGGATGGTCGTCACCCACGCCGCCAGCGGACGCCCGTTCGCCACCAAGTACGCCCAGCAGATGTTCGGCCAGGAACGCAAAACGGCCGACGAGGCCTGGCCCGGCGACGTGGTCGGCCTGATCAATGCGGCATCCCTGCGCGTCGGAGACTCCCTCTACGACCAGGACCCGGTCGAATTCCCACCCATGCCCCTGTTCGCACCCGAGCATTTCCGGGTGGCACACCCGGCAGACAGCAGCAAACACAAACAGTTCCGGCGCGGGATCGACCAGCTCGACCACGAGGGCGTCATCCAGGTCATGCGCTCGGAACTGCGCGGTGACCAGGCGCCGGTGCTCGGCGCGGTCGGGCCGATGCAGTTCGAGGTCGTCGAGGACCGAATGACACACGACTTCGGCGCCGCCATCCGCCTGGAAGCCCTGCCCTACCAGCTCGCCCGGCGCACCGATCGGGAAAGCGCCGAGATCCTCGGGCACGACCGCCAGGTCGAAGTGCTGCTGCGCTCCGACGGCACCCTCCTGGCCCTGTTCAGCACCCCGTGGCGGCTGCGCAACACAGTCAGGGACCACCCCGAGCTGACGCTCGAGGATCTCGCCACGGGCAGCATCGCGGATCACACCGACTACTACTAGGCGCGCTTCTCACCGGGTACACAGATGGGCGGCCGCATTCCGCGGACGCCCATTCGACGCGCTGGTGACGCCGGGCCGGTCAGGCGTCCACAACGACGGAGGTGATCACCGGGATGCGACGGTACTTGCGCTGCATCCACCGGGTCACGCTCTGCGTGAAGATGCCCTCGAGTTCCGCCCCGTTGACGATTTTCACCTTGTTCGCGGCAGCGAGGGCGTCGTCGATCGACTTGGTCGCACCTCGAATCCACTCGTCATCCTGCACGAAGCCGCGCGCAATGAACTCCACCGGCTCGACAAGCAAGCCCGTGCGGGTATCCAGGATGCCAAGGATAGTCAGGGCGCCGTCTTCTGAGAGCTGGACCCGGTCGGCGAGAGCCTCATCCGACCCCTCGCCGCCCACGGTCATCCCGTGCACGAAGACGAGGTCGGCCGCGACTCGGCCGGTGACCTGCGCGACGCCGTCGACGAGGTCGACGACGACGCCATCCTCCACGACCAGGACCTGCTCCTCGTCGACACCGGTACGGATGGCGAGGTTCGCGTTGGCGGTGAGGTGACG
>DATISQ010000180.1:0-2351 GCA_035581905.1 Cryobacterium sp. | reverse complement strand
ATTGCGCTTTTCGGCGCTCTCCTTTTTGGCGTTCGCGACTATTTCCTCGCTTGGCTCGTCGACGATCTTTCGCGCCACGCGTTCACCCTTCTGAGCTTTCGACCGCATCCGAAATCCGGATCGTCGTGGGATGGATACGCGCGGAAGCCCGCGCGGATCATCTTGCAGGGCGGACAGGACTTGAACCTGCAACCTGCGGTTTTGGAGACCGCTGCTCTACCAATTGAGCCACCACCCTATGCAGCGAAACCGTGAGGCATCCGAGCGACCAAAACAGGCGCAAAGAAGCTTGGCAGATTTCAACTACCGGATCGAGTCTAGGTTACCGCGAGTGCCCTGTAAAGCCAGCACCCCTGTTCCTCGCCCTCGGCGGCCCCGTATGCTCGTACCGTGGCACACGACATCAAACGGATCTCCACCAGAATCGGCTCCATCGCGGAGTCCGCGACCCTCAAGGTCGACGGCAAGGCCAAGGCGCTGCAAGCCGCCGGCCGGCCGGTGATCAGCTTCGCGGCGGGCGAACCCGACTTCCCCACCCCGCCCCACATCGTCGAGGCCGCCCTGGCGGCCGTGACGGACCCCCGCAACCACCGCTACACGCCGGCGGCCGGTCTGCCCGAGCTGCGGGAGGCCATCGCCGCGAAGACGCTGCGTGACAGCGGCCTCGCCGTGCCGGCATCCAGGGTGCTCGTCACCAACGGTGGCAAGCAGGCCGTCTACCCGGCCTTCGCCACCCTGCTCGACCCGGGCGACGAGGTGCTGCTGCCCACGCCGTACTGGACCACCTACCCCGAGGCGATCCGGCTGGCCGGCGGCGTGCCCGTCGACGTGTTCGCCGGCAGCGACCAGGGCTACCTCGTCACCGTGGATCAGCTCGAGGCCGCCCGCACCGAGAAGACCAAGGTTCTCCTGTTCGTCTCGCCGTCCAACCCCACCGGCGCCGTCTACTCCGAGGAGCAGACCCGCGCCATCGGCGAGTGGGCCCAGGAGCACGGGCTCTGGGTGATCAGCGATGAGATCTACCAGAACCTCACCTATGACGGCGTGCGCGCGGTCTCGATCGTCGAGGCTGGTCCCGCCCTGGCCGATCGCACCATCCTGGTCAACGGCGTCGCCAAGACCTACGCCATGACCGGCTGGCGGCTGGGTTGGATGGTCGGACCGCAGGATGCGATCACCGCCGCGGCCAACCTGCAGTCCCACCTCACCTCGAACGTGTCGAACATCTCCCAGCGCGCCGGTATCGCCGCGTTGAACGGCCCGCAGGACGACGCCGAGGCCATGCGGGTTGCCTTCGACCGCCGCCGCACGCTCATCGTCGCCGAGCTCAACAAGATCCCCGGCGTCGTCGCGCCGACGCCGCAGGGCGCGTTCTACGTCTACCCCGACGTCACCGGCCTGCTCGGCCGCACCTTTGGCGGGGTCACCCCGACCACCTCCCTCGAGCTGGCCGACCTCATCCTGGACCAGGCCGAGGTTGCCGTCGTGCCCGGCGAGGCGTTCGGCCCCAGCGGCTACCTGCGCTTCTCCTACGCGCTCGGCGACGCCGCCCTGCTCGAGGGCGTGCAGCGCCTGCAGCGCCTGTTCGCGTAGCCCCGCGCGCTTTCGCCGGCGGGGCGCGCTGTTCCTCTGTGTTTTGCCGTGAGGGGTCGCAAATCGACCTTCGCCTGCTCCCGGAGGGTCGATTTGCGGCCCCTCAGGCGGTGAAGCCGGTGCGCTGGGGATAATCTCGGCCGAGCGCATCCGGTTTCCGGCACTCTGGGCCGGTGACTCCCCCACGGGTTCCCCTTCCTCCCCATCTGCGCGAGGGCTCGTTCACGACGCGCGCGGCGGCGGAGCACGGCGTCGGCGAGGGCCGGCTGCGGGGACCTGACCTCGAGCGCCCGTTCCACGGCATCCGTTCGGCTGCACCGGCTGTCACCGTGCACGAGCGGGCGCGCGCACTCCAGCTACGGATGCCCGAACTCGCTTTCTTCTGCACGGTGACGGCCGCGCAGATCATGGGCATCCCGCTGCCGCCAAGACTGGCCGCCACCTGGACCGCCGCTGCCGGCTCCGTCGGCACCCCCGCACCGCTGCACGTCGGCACTCCCGCGCCGCTGCGCGCGGTCCGGGCCGCCGGCACCGTCGGCCACAAGCTCCAGGTGGGCGACGGCGATGTCCGGGACTGGTCCGGGCTGCGGCTGACCACGCCGGCGCGCACCTGGTGTGACCTCGCCGGCGTGCTCGATCTGGAGGATCTGGTGGCCGCCGGAGACTACGTGGTGCACCACAACCATCCGCTCTGCAGTCCCGCGGAGCTGCAGGCCGGCATCACCTGCCACCCCGGCCGGCGCGGACGGGGACGCCTG
>DATISQ010000179.1:0-2876 GCA_035581905.1 Cryobacterium sp. | reverse complement strand
GGAGAGGTTGGGCCACAGGCTGACGTCGCCGGGGACGTAGGCGATGCGCCGGTGCAGGGCGACGGCATCCGTCCAGGGGTTCTGGCCGAAGACCGTGGCGGTCCCGCCGCTCGGGCGGTAGAGGCCGAGGAGCACGCGGATGGTGGTGGACTTGCCGGCCCCGTTCGGACCGAGGAAGCCGTGCACTTCGCCGGCGGCGACCGTCAGGTCGAGGCCGTCGAGGGCCCGAACCCGGCCGAACCGTTTCTCCAGGCCCCGGGCCTCAATGACGCTGCTCATATGCCCAAGTTACGCCCCTGCGCCACCCCGTCACCGGCACGCCGCTCGAGCCCGTCGAAAGCGCGATGACCCGATCGCCACTCGCCCTGCCGGTCTCACGGCGCAGGTTGTGGCTCGCGGCAGGGGTTCTAACGTGCGCCCGGTTCCAGAACATGCGCCATGACGTCGGGAACCTCCGCAGGGCGTCCCGCCGGGTCTCGACCGGCTCGACCACCAGGGGCTCGACGACGGTCCGGAGCGACTGAACTAGAGTTCTGGGATCACCATCACCGTGCTTCGCCCGCAGCCCATCGACCGCGAGATCCTGCGCCTCGCCATCCCCGCCGTCGGCGCACTCATCGCCGAGCCGCTCTTCCTGCTCGCGGACTCCGCCATGGTCGGGCATCTCGGGGCCGTTCCGCTAGCCGGACTCGGCCTGGCCAGCGCCGTGTTGCAGACGATCATCGGCCTGATGGTGTTCCTGGCCTACAGCACCACTCCCGCGGTAGCCCGCTGGCTGGGGGCCGGCGACCGCCGCCGAGCGGTCGCCGTCGGTATCGACGGGCTCTGGCTCGCCCTCGGCCTCGGCGTGCTGCTCGCGGTTGCGGGCTGGTTCGCCACCCCCCTGCTCGTCGGCGCCTTCGGGGCGGAGCCCGCCGTCACCGCCGCCGCCGTCAGCTACCTGGGCCTCTCGATGTTCGGCCTGCCGGCCATGCTGCTCGTCTTCGCGGCGACCGGACTGCTCCGCGGGCTGCAGGACACCCGCACCCCGCTGTGGGTTGCCGGGATCGGGTTCTCGGCCAACATCCTGTTGAATGCCGTGTTCATCTACGGGCTGGGACTCGGCATCGTCGGATCCGCCCTCGGCACGGTCGTCGCCCAATGGGCGATGGTCGCCATCTACCTGGCCGTCGTCGGCCGCCACGCCCGCCGCGAGGGCTCGCCACTGCGCCCGCACCGGGCCGGGATGCTGCGGGGCGCGGCATCCGGCGGCTGGCTGTTCCTGCGCACCGTGAGCCTGCGCGCGGCCATGCTTCTCGCGGTGTTCGTGGCAACGAGCCTCGGTTCTCCCGAGCTGGCCGCCTTCCAGGTCGCGATGACCCTGTTCGCCACGCTCGCGTTCACCCTGGACGCCCTCGCGATCGCGGCACAGGCGCTGGTGGGCCGCGGCCTTGGAGCCGGCAACCTCGCGGAGGTGCGCGCGGTCCTCCGGCGCTGCCTGGAGTGGGGTGTGCTGAGCGGGTCGGCGCTCGGACTGCTGGTGATCGCCGCGAGCGGCGTGCTCGGCCGGTTGTTCACGAACGCGACCGAGGTCAGTGGCCTGCTGCCGGCGACCCTGATCGTGCTCGGGCTGTCCGTTCCGCTCGGCGGGGTGGTCTTCGTGCTCGACGGGGTGCTCATCGGGGCCGGTGACGCGCGCTACCTGGCCTTGACCGGGCTGGTGAACCTGGCCGCCTTCGTGCCGCTGGCCCTCGCCGTGCTGCTGCTGGCGCCGTCCGGCGCCACAGGACTGGCCTGGCTGATGGCCGCGTTCGCGTTCGGTTACCTCGGCGCACGCGCGGTGACCCTGGGACTGCGCGCCCGGGCGTCGACGTGGATGGTCATCGGCGCACGCTGACTCCGGGGCAGGCCGGGGCCGCTTGCGCCCGAAGGCGCGGCGGCTAGCTGAAGGAGTCGCCGCAGGCGCAGCTGCCGCCGGCGTTCGGGTTGTCGATCGTGAAGCCCTGCTTCGCAATCGTGTCCTCGAAGTCGATCGAGGCACCCTCGAGGTACGGCACGCTCATCTTGTCGAGCACGACCCCGACCCCGTCGAAGTCCACGACGACGTCACCCTCGAGAATGCGCTCGTCGAAGTAGAGCTGGTAGATCAGGCCGGAGCAGCCTCCGGGCTGCACGGCAACGCGCAGGTTCAGGTCGTCGCGACCCTCCTGGCTGAGCAGGCTGCGCACCTTCAGCGCGGCGGCGTCGGTCAGGCCGACGCCGTGGGCCGGTGCGACGGGGGCAATGGTGTCGGTCATGGGACTCCTCGGTTTTCACGCTGCATGGACGCGACTGAATGGATGCGTCGGGCTCGCTCCGCTGGAACGTTTCGCCTGCGCGAGTGTCCAGTCACTCTAAGCTCCCGCCGGCGTTCCGCGTACCGCGGAGGCCACCGCCGGCATCCGCCGCTCCGCCGGCGAACTGCGAGTGACCCGTCAAAACAGGCCGCCCGCTAGCCAGATGAAACCCTGAAGCCTAGGGTGAAGTGTCCCAGCTGTTTTATGCGCGTGGTCCAGATGACCGCGACGCAGCACGGCGTGACCCTGATTGTTATTCGACTCTCAGCGGTACGCACCTGAGCCACCCTCCCAACCCGTTCCTGGTCTGCCTCCTCACGGAGTCCGGCTGGGGATGACCGGACTAATATCCGGGTTGTCGGGGTGACGGAAGAGGTAAAAATGTCAGACGTCCTAATCGACCGCCCAGAACTCGAAACACTCGGTGTGTATGAATTCGGTTGGTCGGATCCCGACGCCGCGGGAGCCTCGGCCCGGCGTGGGATCTCGCCGCAGGTGGTGACCGATATCTCGAACCTCAAGAGTGAGCCTGAGTGGATGCTGCAGCGTCGGCTGAAGGCT
>DATISQ010000178.1:0-5936 GCA_035581905.1 Cryobacterium sp. | reverse complement strand
CGCGATCGGGGCCCTCGTCATGACGGCCCTGCCCGCGATCGCGGTGCTGGTCGGCGCGCTCATCGTCGGGGCGGCCATCGGCGACGCCACCACGCTCGCCGACGCAACCGTGCGGGCCGCCCTGGCCCCCCCGCCGGCGGTCCTGGCGGCCGGGCTGGTCTACGCCCTGCTGGTGCTGGGCTCCGTGCGCCTGCTCGGCGTGGGCTTGCGGGAGGGCTACTACCCGGTGCGCAGCCGGATCGGCTGGCAGGTCTGGATGACCGAACGCATCCTCGACGGCGCCCGCACGCTCCTGTTCCCGATCTACGCGAGCCTGCTCACCCCGATCTGGCTGCGCCTGCTCGGCGCGCAGGGGGGCGCCGGGGTGGAAGCCTCCACCGTGCTGCTCCTCCCCGCCCTGACGACCATCGCCCCGGCCGCGTTCCTGGCCGACGACACCATGGTCGCCTGCTACGAACTCGGCGGCGGCTGGCTGCACATCGGGCCGGCCAAGATCGGCCGTCGGGCGTTCCTCGGCAACAGCGGCATCGCGGGCGCCGGTCGCACGGTGCCGCGCAACGGGCTCGTCGCGGTGCTCTCCTCCACGCCGCGCAAGGCGAAACGCGGGTCGTCCTGGCTGGGCAACCCGCCCGAACGACTGCGCCGCACCATGACGGATGGCGACGAAGCCCGCACCTTCCACCCGCCCGCCCGGCTCGTCACCTGGCGGGCCCTGTGGGAGCTGCTCCGCATCGTGCCGGTCATCGTCACGGCGCTGATCGCCGTCGGCGTGCTCGCCGCCCTCGACGCGCTCTGGCTCACGGTCGGCCTGGGGTGGACGGCTGCGCTCTCGGGCCTGGTGCTGCTGGCCGCGGGGGCCGTCGCCGCCCTGGTGACCACGGCCGCGAAGTGGACGCTGGTCGGCCGGATCGACGCCACCGAGCATCCGCTCTGGTCGTCGTTCATCTGGCGCAACGAGGTGTCGGACAGCTTCGTCGAGATGGTCGCCCGACCCTGGTTCGCGGCGAAAGCGGCCGGCACGCCGGCGCTCGCCGTGTGGTTGCGCACCCTCGGAGCGCAGGTCGGGAAGGGCGTCTGGTGCGAGTCGTACTGGCTGCCGGAGGCGGACCTGGTGACCATCGAAGACGGCGCGACCGTGAACCGGGGCTGCGTGGTGCAGACACACCTGTTCCACGACCGCATCATGCAGCTCGACCGGGTCACCCTGGCGGCGGGGGCCACGCTCGGGCCGCACAGCGTGATCCTGCCCGCCGCCGGCATCGGCGAGGGCGCCACCGTGGGCCCGGCCTCGCTGGTGATGCGCGGCGAACGCGTGCCGGCCGGATCGGTCTGGTCCGGCAACCCGATTTCGCCCTGGCGCAGCCGGCCATGGCAGACTTGACGCCCCATGCCTCGCACCTCACCCAAGAGCTCTCCCAAGAGTTCACCCAAGAGTTCACCCAAGAGCCTCGCCCCGCTTCCGCCCCGAGCCGCACTCGGCCCGGGCGGCGCCACTGCCCCCAGCTTCGGCGCCGCCACCGCCGGTGACCCGTACCTCCCCGGCAATGGGAACGGCGGCTACCTCGCCCTGCACAACGACCTGGACCTCGACTACCGGGTGTCCACCAACCAGCTGCGGGCCACGGCGACCATGCACGGCCAGGCGTCGACCAGGCTGGACCGGTTCAGCCTGGACTTCGACGGACTCACCGTGGACCGGGTCACCGTCGACGGGGTGCGTGCGGTGAAGGTGAGCCAGAGCGCCCGCAAGCTCACCATCACGGTTGCGACGACGATCGAAGCCGGGGAGCCGTTCGAGGTGACCGTGCGGTATCGCGGTGCGCCGCCTCCGTTGAAGAGCATCTGGGGTGAGGTCGGCTGGGAGGAACTCGACGACGGGGTGCTGGTGGCCGGCCAGCCCACCGGGGCCGCGACGTGGTTCCCGTGCAACGACCACCCGAGCAACAAGGCCTCGTTCCGCATCCGGATCAGCTGCGAAGAGCCGTACACGGTCGTGTCGAACGGCGCGCTGATCGCCCGCGCGACCCGGTCGGGCCGCACCAGCTGGACCTTCGACGTGAAAGAGCCGATGGCCACCTACCTGGCCACGGTGCTGATCGGCCGGTACCGTCGGACCGACGCTGCCGCCGCCCCGGTGGCCCAGCGCGTCTTCTTCCCGGCGAACCTCGCCCGCGAGGTGGCGGTGGATTTCGCCCGCCTTCCGGAGATGATCTCCCTCTTCGCCGCCCTCTTCGGCCCGTACCCGTTTGACGCCTACTCCGTCGTGGTCACCGACGACGAACTGGAGATCCCGCTCGAGGCCCACGGCCTCGCCATTTTCGGCCGCAACCACGTCAACGGTGCGCACGGCAGCGACCGGCTGATCGCCCACGAGCTGGCCCACCAGTGGTTCGGCAACAGCCTGACCCTGGAGCGGTGGCAGGATATCTGGCTGCACGAGGGATTCGCCTGCTACGCCGAGTGGTTGTGGGCGGAGGCCAGCGGGGGACTCCCGGCCGATGCGAGCGCCGCCGTGCACTGGGCCGAGATCGAGGCCCTGCCGCGCGACATCGTCGTCGGCGACCCGGGCCCGCACGATATGTTCGACGACCGGGTCTACAAGCGCGGCGCCCTCGCCCTGCACGCGGTGCGCCGGTCGCTCGGCGACGACGTCTTCTTCGATGCCGTGCGCGCCTACACGCGGGCGCGCCGCCACGGTTCCATCACCGCCGGCGATCTGGTCGAGTTCTTCTCCGTGCACACCGGCAGCGGCGAAGTCCGCCGGATCGTCGACCGCTGGATCTACCGGAGTGCCCTGCCCAGGCTCTAAGCCGGATCGTTCCGATGGTGACGGATGTCCGCAGCCGGCACCACGCGCACGGTCGGCCCGCCCGCAGCGAACCCGGCGTCCGCGAACACGGCTACCGTACCGACGAGCCCCGTGCCCGGCTCGAAGCGGCGGAGCCGGATCGCGTCGACCGGGATGCGGGCTCCGCGCCAGGCGTCGAGGTGGGGCTCGTCCCGGCTCCGTCGGCCGGGCAGGGCGACGGTCAGGTCGCGCGGGTCCACCCGGAGCCCGTCGCCCGTGCACTTCAGCACCGCCTCCTTCGCGGTCCACAATCGGGCCCTCGCGCCGGCGGCGTCGGTGCCCGCCAGCTCGGCCAGGGTGGCGAGTTCCGCCGGCCCGAAGGCGACCGCGTCGAAGGCGACCGCGTCGAATCCGGCCCGGGAAACGTCCGCAACGCTCTCGATGTCGACCCCGACCGGGCCGAGGAACGTCAGGGCCAGGGCGACGGTTCCGCCGGTGCGACTGAGGCTGACGTGCAGCGGCCGGGAGCCGGGAGAAGAAAGGGAGCCGGGAGAAGAAAGGGAGCCGGAGGCCACCGTCACCATCGGCCGGCCGTGGTCCTGGCCCCCGCAGTGCGCGCAGCTCCGCTCGATCTGCACGGTGGCCGGAGCTGCACCGAGCACCCAGGCGGCCGCGGCGGCCAGGAAAAGGCGGTCCGCGGCATCCGTCGCCCCGCGGGGAGCGACGACGAGGACGACGTCGCCGGCTCGCTCAGGGTTCACGCCCCCAACCTACCGCCCGCAACCTACCGCCCACCGGCGGCGGTCAGCCGCCGGTGCGCCCGGTGCGACACTGGTAGCTGGTATCTAAGGAGCGCGCGTGGCACTGATCGACAACGCTGTATATGTGGAGGGTCGGCGGGCCGCGAATCCGAAGACGCTCGACGAGACCTACGAGGTGATGAAGGCCCACCACGGTTTCGCCTGGATCGGGATGTACCGGCCCTCACCCGACGAGGTGCGCTCCGTCGCGGCCGAATTCAGCCTGCACCACCTCTCGGTCGAAGACGCCCTGAAGGGCCACCAGCGGGCGAAGCTGGAACGCTTCGACGACATCCTTTTCGTGGTGTTGCGCCCGGCCCGCTACCTCGATCAGGAGGAACGCGTCGAGTTCGGCGAGCTGCACGTCTTCGTGGGTCCGGACTTCGTGGCCACCATCCGCCACGCCGAATCCCCGGATCTCGCGCTGGTGCGCGAACGGATGGAGAAGACGCCGGAGCTGCTGGCCCTCGGGCCGGATGCCGTGCTCTACGCCATCCTCGACCAGATCGTCGACGAATACGGGCCGGTGGTCGCCGGGCTGGAGAACGACATCGACGAGATCGAGGACCAGCTCTTCGACGGCGACCAGGCCGTCGCACGGCGCATCTACGACCTCTCCCGGGAGGTGATCGAGTTCCAGCGCGCGACGCAGCCGCTCGTGGGCATGCTGGAGTCGCTGCAGAAGGGGTACGCCACCCACAACGTCGCCGCGGAGCTCAGCCACCACCTGCGGGACGTGCTCGACCACACCCTGCGCGTCGTCGACCGCGGCGACGCGTTCCGCCAGCTTCTGGACAACGCCCTCACCGTGCACAGCACCCTCGTCACCCAGCGCCAGAACGAGGAGACCCGGCGGCTGTCCGAGACCAGCCTCGCCCAGAGCGAAGAGGTCAAGAAGATCTCCAGCTGGGCGGCCATCCTCTTCGCGCCGACCCTGGTGGGCACCATCTACGGCATGAACTTCACCCACATGCCCGAGCTCACCTGGGTGTTCGGCTACCCGTTCTCCCTCGCCCTGATGCTCGTGATGGGCGTCGGCCTCTACGGCGTGTTCAGGAAGAACGGATGGCTGTAGCCGGCTGCGCCACGGCCGCCGGCTGCAGCGCCCGCCAGGCATCGACCTCGGCAACCAGGGCCGCCTTCTCCCCGGGCGTCAGGAATGACGCCTCGATCCCGTTCCGGGCGAGCAGGGCGAGGCGGTCCGGCCCCAGGCCGAACTCCGCGTCGAGCGCGGCCAGGTTGTCGTCGATGTATCCGCCGAAGTAGGCCGGGTCGTCGGAGTTGATGCAGGCGAGGAGCCCCCGGTCGAGCATCCGCACGATCGGGTGGTCGGCGAGGGTGTCGATCACGCGCAGCCGCACATTCGAGAACGGGCAGACGGTGAGCGGGATGCGGTCCCGCACCAGCCGGTCGAGCAGCGCCTCGTCCTCCAGGCTGCGGATTCCGGGGTCGACGCGTTCCACCCCGAGCAGGTCGAGGGCCTGCCAGACGTAGTCGGGCGGCCCCTCCTCGCCCGCGTGCGCCACCAGGCGCAGGCCGTGCGCACGGGCCAGGGCGAAGACCTCGGTGAAGAGCTCCGGGGGATAGCCGACCTCGGCCGAGTCCAGCCCGATGCCGTCGATCGGCACCCCGCCGGCGAGGATCTCCCGCAGGATCTGCAAGGCCTCGGCGGCCGGACGGTCCCGGAGGAACGTCACGATCAGCTTCGTGCTGATGCCCCAGTCGTCGACGGCGTCGTCCAGGGCGTCGCGCACCCCGGACAGGGCGGTCCGCAGCGGGACGCCCCGGCTCGTGTGCGCCTGCGGGTCGAAGAAGATCTCCGCATGACGCACCCCGGCCGTGCGGGCGCGGGCCAGGTAGGCGCGGGTCAGATCGGTGAAGTCGATCCGTTCCCGCAGCACGTCCAGGGCCCGGTAGTAGAGGTTCAGGAACGACTGCAGGTCGGTGAAATCGTACTGGGCGCGCAGCTCCGCCAGCGACGCCCACGGCAGGGTCACCGCGTTCCGTGCGGCCAGCTCGAAGAGCAGCTCCGGTTCGAGGGTTCCCTCGATGTGCAGATGGAGTTCGACGAGGGGGAGTTTCATTGCACCATTCTCCCCGAGGCGAGCCGAAACGATGACGGCCGCACAGTCATCCGGACGCCCTGTTTTGGGCTAATTCGGGCCCGAATCCGCGCAATTACGGGCTGCCTACCGGGTAATCGGAGGTGTGTGAATTAGGGTGTCGAGTGTGTGGCGCCTCGATAAGAAACTAGATGACGACGGCATCCTGACGGAAATTCAGGATGCTCCGCCCGCCGACCCGCACAATTCCGCGGCTCCGCACGCGGTCAGCCTGGGCGATCCGTC
>DATISQ010000177.1:0-8403 GCA_035581905.1 Cryobacterium sp. | reverse complement strand
CGAATGTCGGCGACTTCACCAAATGAGTAGCTCGGCCAGCACGGTCGTTGTGGTCGGGTCGATCAACGTCGACCAGCTGATCACCATCGAACGCCACCCGCTGCCCGGTGAGACCCTCATCGGAACGTCGATGGAGTTCCTTCCCGGAGGCAAAGGGGCCAACCAGGCCGTCGCGGCAGCCCAGCTGGGCGCCGCGGTGAGCATGGTCGGCCTGGTCGGCCGGGACCCGCAGGCCGAGGTCGCCACCGCGATCCTGATCCGCTCCGGTGTGGACCTGTCGAATGTGCACGCGGTGGACGGCCCGACCGGGCTGGCCCTCGTCACCGTGGACGCCAACGGTGAGAACACCATTGTGATCATCCCCGGCGCCAATGCTCTGCTGGACGCGGAGGCCGTCGAGGCCAGCGCGTCCGTCATCGCCGAGGCGGCCGTGGTGGTCCTCCAGGGTGAGATCCCTGAGTCTGGCATCGCGGCGGCAATGCGGCTGGCCACCGGTCGGGTGGTGCTGAACCTGGCACCCGTGATCGAACTGGAGGCCGCGAGTATCCGTCGGGCCGACCCGCTGGTCGTGAACGAGCACGAGGCTGCCCTCGTTCTCGCGCAACTCGCGCCGAATACCGTCATCCCCACCGAGGACGCCGAGCTCGTCGCCCGGCTACTCGAGTGCGGCGTTCCCTCGGTCGTGCTCACCCGCGGCGAGAAGGGCGCCATCTGCGCCGACCGGGACGGCGCCCACAGTGTGGCCTCACCCACCGTCGTGGCCGTGGACAGCTCAGGGGCCGGCGACGCATTCGTCGGCGCCCTCAGCGCACAGTTGGCGTCCGGGTCGAGCCTCGCCGAGTCCGTGCGCCGGGCCGTGCGCGTGGGCGCCTTCGCGGTGCAGTCGCGCGGAACGCAGACGTCGTATCCCACCCTGGCCGACGAACTGCCGCAGGTGCGCTCATGAAGCGCCGCGGAATCCTGAACGCCGACCTTTCCGGTGCCCTGGCCCGGCTCGGGCACACCGATGTCGTCCTCCTCGCGGACTGCGGCATGCCGATCCCCGCCGGCGTTCCCGTGATCGATCTGGCGCTCGTGCACGGCGTGCCGCGCTTCGAGCAGGTGCTCGACGCCCTGCTCGAGGAGATGGTATTCCAGCACTGCGTGGCCGCGGTGGAGGCGAAAACCGCCCCCGCGGGAACCTGGCTGGCAGACCGGTTCGACGCTATCGAGTACATCAGCCACTCCGAGCTGAAGGACCTCTCCGCCTCGGCGAAGCTCTTCATCCGCTCGGGGGAGGCGACGCCGTACGCGAACGCGGCGCTGGTCTGCGGCGTCTCGTTCTAGCCGCGCTCGCCGGTTTCGCTACGGGTGACGGATGCTGCCGCCCGCCAACACGGCCCGGTAACCCTCGCGGTACGTCGGGTAGCTGAACGTGAAACCCGTGCTCAGCAGCCGCTGGTTGCGGAGGCGCTTGTCGCCTCCGCGCCGGCTGTCGGCCGTTGCGGCGCTGGCGGGCGCGGCGGGTGCTTCCGCTTCCGGCACCGGGGCCGGCAGGCCGAGCTCCCCGGCCAGGAAGACCAGCACCTCGTTGCGCAGCACCGGCGCGTTGTCGACGCCGACGTACAGGGAGGCGGGCTCTTCGTCCCGCTGCATCAGGTGCACGATCGCTGCCGCGGCATCGTCCCGGTGGATGCGGTTCGTGTGCCGGGCCGAGGCCGACACGGTCGCGCGGCCGCCCCGCACCTGGGCGATCAGACGCTCCCGGCCGGGGCCGTAGATGCCCGACAGCCGGAAGACGACGGCCGCGGGGATGCGGGCGTGCAGCATCCGTTCGGCATCGAGCAGACTGGCGGCGGTACCGGGCCTCGGATTCGCGGGCGTCTCTTCGTCGACCCAGCTTCCGTCGGACACGTCATAGACCGCGGTCGACGACACCAGCAGCACGCGGCGGGGCGTGACGCCGGCCTCGTCGAGGGCGTCGAGGAGGTTCCGTAGGCCGTCGACGTAGGCCGCCCGGTAGACCGCAGGGCTGGGGTTGCCCGCGGCGATCGTCACGATCACGATCTCGGTATCGGCCGGTACGACCGGCTTCGCCACGCTGAGGTCGACCGACTGGCCCTCGATGCCGTCGGGGAGCACGGCGGCATTGCGGCGCAGCCCCACCACCCGGTGCCCGAGCGCCGCGAAACGCAGGCCCACCTCCGTGCCGAGGTCGCCGCATCCTGCAATGAGTACCGTCATCCCACTCCTCCGTCGGACTCCAACGGTAGCCGCCCTCTCTGAACGCTGACAGCATCGCCCAGTAGGCTCGCGGCGTGAGCAATTCATTCCGCAGCATGCTGCGTGCCCTGCCGGATTTCCCCGCCGATCTGCCGGTTTTCGATCCGGCGTCGGCCCCGGCCGACCCGGCCGACCTGTTCCGTACCTGGCTTGACGAGGCCCTCGCGGCCGGGGTTCCTCAGCCGCACTCGTTCAGCCTCGCGACCGTCGGCGCCGACGGGATGCCGTCGTCGCGCATGCTCATCCTCAAGAACCTCGACGCCGAGGGCTGGCACTTCGCCTCCTCACGGGCGTCCCGCAAGGGCCGGGAACTGACGCAGCATCCGCGGGCCGCGATGAATTTCTTCTGGTCGGCGCTGGGCCGGCAGGTGCGCGTGGTCGGCACGGTCGTCGAGATGTCGACGGATGCCTCGGCGGCCGACTGGGCCGAACGGCCCGGCGCCGACGGATCAGAGAACCCCACCTGGCAGCTGTACGCCCTGCGTCCGGTCGAGGTCGAGTTCTGGCAGGCCGACCCCGGCCGCCGGCACGTGCGCCACCGCTACCTGATTCCCGCGGCGAGCTGAGCGCTTCGCGGACCGAGCCGGCCGACCGTGATCACGTCCGGCGCTAGAACTCCTCGTAGGTGAAGGCATCATCGGCGAGGAGCTGGGTCCATGGTTCCGGTCGGGGGGAGCGCACTCTCTGCAACGTGATGGTCGAGTTCGGGGTGATCAGCAGGGTGGTCAGGACCCCGGAGGAATTGGTGACGTTGATGAATCCGCCACCGCGCTGCACCGCGTCGGAAACGGACGTTTTCCATGCCGCCAGATCATCGTCGGTGTCGACAACGTAACGGTCGCCATTCACGGTCAGGCGGTACTCGTTCATATGGCTACAGACCTTGTCTCTCAGCGGGCCCTGAAGCGCCACGTGGGGGTTCATCAGAGATCGGACGATGCCGTCAGGAATCGGCGTAGGGAAGCAATATATAGCGATTGGTTTTGAACTCAAACTATTTTGTGTTGGAAGATAAGTGAACTCGTCGCTAGGGTGGACTCGGAATTGCCGTGGATCCAGCTGGTACGTGTCGTTGATGTCGGGAGAAACCATGTTCAGTGAAAATGGCTCCGCCCAGGTTCTTGAGGGCGTGGGTGCCGCGGTGGTCGTCCTGCTGCGAGCCCTGGACAAAACCCGTGCCGGGATGGCGGCGGAGGCCGGCTTCACGGGGTCGGAGATTCGCGTTCTGTTCCGGATTTCGGAAGCGGGCCGGGTGACGCCGAAGATGCTGGCGGGCTCCACCGATCTCTCCATGGGTGCGGTGACCGCGATCTCTGACCGATTGGTCGCTCGGGAAGTCGTGCGTCGAATTGCCAACCCGGATGACCGGCGGAGCCTGTTCCTTGAGCTGACTGCGACCGGCGAGACGCTCATGGACAGCATCTACGGCGATTTTCGTGCACGGATCGGCCAGGCTCAGGGGAAAATGTCATGCGCTGAACAGGCGTTGCTCGAGGCGCAGTTGCTGAGTCTCGCGGCAGCGCTCGGTTACGAACTGGAAGAAGGACTTGCTGGAGCTCAACGCTCGGCGATGACGGCTTCCTGACCCGGCAGCCGGGTCACGGCTGAAGATCCGAAGGACCAGGCCGCTCACGGTCGCCCCGGGATCTCGCGTTTCGGGCGTGGCGGAGTACGTTCGGAAGATGAAGTGGCCAGGTCTGCAACGCAGAATCAAGCGGAAGCGCAGGCGCGAGCATGATGCGTGATCGATTTGCGGTTGCCGAGCACGCGTTGACCGCGTTAGCGGGTGATGAGTCGCGTCTGTATGAACCTTTCCTGGGGATGTTGCCGGTCGATGGGCTGTCCATCTCGACGTTCGGTGACTTTCTCCCTGCTGAAACAGTCTCGGCGAGCGACGCTCAATCGGTTCGGCTGGACGCGCTGCAATTCGATCTTGGTGAGGGCCCGTGTTGGGATGCGCTTGAGACCCGGGCGCCGGTTCTCGAGCCGAACATCCGTGAACGCCCGACACGGGTGTGGCCGGCTTTCTCGGAGGCAATCATCACCGAAGACCTCGGTGCGCTTTTCGCCTTCCCTCTGCTGCTGGGCCCCCTTCGCCTCGGGGCGCTGGACCTGTACACGAGCCGGCCGAGTCGCCTCAGCGACCTGAGCATCCGGCAGACGTCCGGTCTCGCGACTGTCGTCAGCCGTCTCGTTCTCGCCCGAGCGATCCGGCTGTCCGAGAGCGACGTGGAGGGTGACGCTGAGGCTCGCAGACACTTCTCCCGTCGTGAGGTGCATCAGGCTACGGGCATGGTGCTGGCCCAACTGGGGGTTCCCGCTCCGGACGCCCTCCTGGTCATCCAGGGCCATGCGTTCGCCGCGGGCCGGCCCATGCTGGAGATCGCGGAGGAGATCATCGACCGGCGATTGAGCTTTGCGGTGAATGAGAACCGGATTGAGGGCTCTCATGATTGATGCGACGAGGGAAGACCGCCTGATCGATACCTTCGCGACCCTGGCTGACACCCTTGTCGCCGGTTATGACGTGGTGGATCTCCTGCAAACGTTGGTTGAAAGCTGCGCTGGCCTGTTTGACATTGCGGCGGCAGGGATTCTCTTGGCCGACGGAGACGGCGAGCTCGAAGTTGTCGCCTCGACCAGCGAAGCCAGCCGGCTTGTTGAGGTGATGCAACTGAGCGCCCGGGCGGGCCCGTGCGTGGACTGTTTCGCCACCGGGTCGGTCGTGTCCCTTCCGGATGTGGAGGACAGCCCGCCCGAGTGGCGGCGTTTTCGGGACAGCGCCCGGGAGCAGGGTTTCGCTGCGGTCCATGCGATTCCGTTGCGGCTGCGGGAGACGACAATCGGGGCCCTCAACTTGTTGTCCACCGTGCCCGGCCCCTTGCGGCAGCAGGACGTGCGGGCGGCCCAGGCGTTGGCCGATGTGGCAACGATCGGCATCCTGCAGGAGCGCACGCTCCGAGAAAGCAATTCGGTGCGGGAGCAACTGACGAACGCGTTGGCCTCCCGAGTCGTGATTGAACAGGCCAAAGGCGTGATTTCGTATTCTCGCGGAGTCTCGATGGAGGAAGCCTTCGTTCTCCTCCGGAATCACGCCCGCAGCAACCGTTTGATGCTGTCCCAGGTTGCCCAGGGGCTTGTCGACCAAACCCTCGTCATCTAGTGCGGGGATGCCCGAGCGCGACGGGGAGAATCCAATCTCACGGCGCGCTGGCTTCGGCAGGTTCCGGGATGACGCGCAGACCGCCGGGTGTGTTCGAGAGGCGGACAAGTTCGTCCACCCAGGACCGATTCAGGCGAGGTTCCCTGCTTCCCCGGAAGTTGAACTGCAGGGGGATGGTGGGGTGAATCCAGATGGAGCTATGCCCGCTGCCCGCGGCTGCCGTGTACTCCCACGAGAAAGCGAAGCTCTCACCTCGACGGACTTTGGCCAGGATGACGATTTTGAGGTGTGCGAGGACGCGGTCGTCGAAGTCCACAGCGATAGACGGGTTTCCGTAGACGAATTCGCCCATGATTATTGTCCTAGTCCGTTCTCAATGTCGCCCATCATGGCGTCGAAGTCTTTCGCTGTTGCCCGAGCGTCCTCGTTGTTCTCCACGCTGCCTTTGATGCCCACCTGGGGCAGTGGGGGCACGGGAAACCGACTTGCTTCGTCTTCCTCACTGATCCCGCCGTCGTCGGTGACGTCGGTGACGTCGAACTGGCTGGCGGGACTGAGAAGGAGCGTGTGGACGGACGTTTCCCCACTCTCCTCGAGGACGGTCACGTCCACGGTGACACTGTTCTCCGCGTCGGTCACGGAGGTCGTGTAATCGAGGAGTGCCGATGTGATGGCGTTGCCGGTCACGATGGACCCTCCGGTGAACGAAATGCGCTTCATGTTCGTTACCTTAGCCGTGGTACCGGCCGACACCGGACGACAGTATGGGCGCGTGACAACACTCCCAAGCAGAAGAAGGTCCCCCGCGCGGGCGTCGCCGATCGCGGCACGGGTGAATCGTCGCAGCACGGGTGAATCTGCCCTGTGCCCGAAATTCATCGCCTGATTTGTGTGACGAACACCCGCCGAGATACGACTACGTCATGAGAGAGATTTTCGCCGAGGTCATTTCCGTCTCGGCGGAACGAGGCTCATACCCGTATCAGTAGAGGAGCTATAGCCATGGCAACATTCGACTCATCCGGTTCCAACAGCAATCGAAACATCGACGACCACGACCACGACCAGGACCGCGTTGGCGCGGTTCCCGCGGGCAATGGTCCGATTGGTCGGGACGAGGTCGTCGGCCGCGACGAGGTCATCGTCCGCGACGAGGCCCGCCTGGGTGGGATCAAGTGGGGATCGGCCTTCTTCGGCTGGCTCACCGCCACCGGGACCGCCGTGATCCTTACCGCCGTGTTCGCTGCAATCGGTGTCGCGGTCGGCATGGGCGGGGCCGATTCCGCCGAACAGGCTTCCGGCAACGCTGCCGAGAACGCCGGCACCATCGCACTGATCGGTGCCATTGTGCTCGCGGTCGTGGTGTTCGTGTCCTATTTCTGCGGCGGCTACGTCGCCGGTCGCATGGCCCGCTTCAACGGCGCCAAGCAGGGAATCGCGGTCTGGGTCTGGGCGATCGTGATCGCTGCCGTGGCCGGGATCCTCGGTGCCATCGCCGGCGGCCAGCTCAACGTTCTGGAAAACGTGAACAGCATGCCCAGCATCCCGCTCGATCAGGGGGACCTCACGGCGGGCAGCATCATCACCGCGATCGTCATCGTGTTCATCAGCCTCGGCGGCGCGATCCTCGGCGGACTCGCCGGGATGCGGTTCCACCGTCGGGTGGACCGCGAAGTGCTCAGTCGCTGAGCCCCCGCACGTAGCACCGGCATCGAAAAACCAGCGTTGAGCGGTTGGGCGGGCGCACGCCCGCCCAACCGCTTCCGCACTCTCGCACCTCACCGACTTCAACGAAAAGAGACCGCAATGGCTCGCCTGCTCAAGTACGTCCCCGTAGTCCTGGCCCTGGTCACCAAGTACCTGCGTAGCCCGAAGGGGCAGGCCCTGATCCAGAAGGTGCGGTCGTCGCGCCTCCGGCCGAGGAATGCCGGCAACACCCGCCCGAGGGCCTGAAGACGGTCGTTCCCTGTTTATCCGGTCCTTCCGTTCGGCATTTCGCAGCAGTTGGTGCAGGAGGGCCACCGCTTGGAGAACTGGGAAGAACCAAGGCGACCGGTCAGGCGGGGAGCGTAATGTCGGTCGAGGAGTTCAGTGAATCGGGCAGCGGCCTGGGTTCCGCGTAACTCGTCACCGACTAAGGACGCACCACCATGACATCCACCATTTCGACATCCACCCGTTCGCTCGACGCCGCCGGCGTCGCCCGATACATCGACCACACCCTGCTCAAGCCCGAGGCCACCGCCGACGACGTGACCGCGCTCATCGCCGAGGCCATCGAGCTCGGCGCCTACTCGGTCTGTGTCTCCCCGTCGATGCTGCCGCTTCGCATCCCCGCCGGCGTCGGCCTGTTGGTCGCGGTCGTCTGCGGTTTCCCAAGCGGAGAGCACCACAGCGCCATCAAGGCTGCCGAAGCCGCCCTCGCCATCGAGCAGGGAGCCGACGAGATCGACATGGTCATCGACCTCGGTGCGGTCAAGGCCGGCCGGTTCACCGCTGTGCAGGCCGACATCGAGACCGTGCGGGCCAGCGTCCCGGCACCGAAGGTGCTCAAGGTGATCATCGAGTCCGCTGCGCTGACCGACGCCGAGATCGTCGCCGCGTGCCAGGCATCCGTCGCTGCGGGAGCCGACTTCGTCAAGACCTCCCCCGGTTTCCACCCCGCCGGCGGGGCGACCGTGCACGCGGTGCGCCTGATGAAGCAGACCGTGGGCGACCGGGCCCAGGTGAAGGCGTCGGGCGGGGTGCGCAGCTTCGACGATGCCCAGGCCATGATCGCGGCCGGCGCAACCCGTCTCGGCGTCTCCGGCAGCGCCGCACTGCTCTCGGGCGCCACCCCGGCCGGATCGGTCGGCAGCTACTAGGAGGCTTGTCCGATGACTCACTCAATGACGGCAGCCGTGCTGACGAAGTTCGGCGGCCCCGAAGTTCTGGAACTGCACCACGATTGGCCCCGGCCGCGGCCACTGGACCACCAG
>DATISQ010000176.1:0-3393 GCA_035581905.1 Cryobacterium sp. | reverse complement strand
TTAATGTTCCCGGAGGCCGCAAGACCGATGCCGCCGCTGATTGCCGCCGCGAGATCGGTGAGGATGTCGCCGAAGAGGTTGTCCGTGACGATGACGTCAAATCTACTCGGATTCGAGACCAGGAAAATCGTGGCCGCGTCGACGTGCAGGTAGTCGACCGTCACGTCAGGGTATTCGGCCGCGACGGCGATGACGATCCGCTGCCACAGGCTGCCGGCGAAGACGAGCACATTGGTCTTGTGCACGAGGGTGAGATGCCGGCGGGGCCGCCTCTGGGCCTGGGCGAAGGCGTAGCGCACCACGCGCTCGACGCCGAAAGCCGTGTTGACGGAGACCTCGTTGGCCACCTCGTGCGCGGTGCCTTGGCGGATCGTCCCGCCGTTGCCCACGTACGGGCCTTCCGTGCCTTCGCGCACGACGACGAAGTCGACATTGCCGGGTGCCGCCAGTGGGCTGGGCACGCCGGGGAAGAGCACGCTCGGGCGCAGATTCACGTAGTGGTCGAGCGAGAAGCGCAGCTTGAGAAGCAGGCCGCGCTCGATGTTCGCGTTGGCGAGGCGGGGGTCCCCCGGCACGCCGCCGACGGCACCGAGCAGGATGGCGTCGTGGCCGGCGATCGCCGCGAGGTCGTCATCGGTGAGCACATCACCGGTTTCCAGGAACCGTGCCGCTCCCAGGGAGAACCAGGTGGTGTCGAAAGTGACGTCGTCGGCCGTCGTGGCCGCTTCGAGAACCTTGACCGCTTCGGCGACGACTTCGGGGCCGATCCCGTCGCCGGGAATGACAGCGAGCTTGATGAGAGAGGACATTCGACTCCGTATGTCTGGAAGTTGGCTGTAGATAAACCCTACTGCGACGCATCGAGTGTCTAAGCTGGACAATCCCTGACAACCAACAGAAAGCAGTTACGCATGAGTCTTGGATTGGGCATCTTCCTCCTCGTCGTCGGCGCCATCATGGTGTTCGCCCTGAACGTGACCGTCGAGTGGATGGACATCGAGCTGGTCGGCTACATCCTGATGGCCGCCGGTGCCGTCATCATGGTCATCGGCATCGTCTTGCTGACCCGCAAGCGCAGCAGCCTGACCACCACCCGCAGCGCCGTTGACCCGGCGAGCGGCGAACAGGTCACCTCGCAGAAGCGTTCCGTCGACGACGACATCGTCTAGGACGCCGCACATCGCGCCGCTGCCCGTGTCGAAGTCGAGGTCGACCCGGACACGGGCACCGGCGCGGCGCGGCTCAGGTGCTCAGGTGATCAGGTGGCCTTGCGCAGGGTGACCAGCGCGACGAGCGCCGCCGCCAGCACCAGCATGGCGCCGATCCAGGCCGTGGGCCCGATTCCGCTGGTGAAGGCCTCACGGGCCGATGCGAGCAGCACGTCGGCGAGGCCCGCGGGCAGCCCATCGGCCACGGCCACGGCCCCGCCGAGGGTCTCCGCCGCCGCCTCACTCTGCGCCGCGGTCAGCGCCTCCGGCAGAACGACCGCGCTGCGGTACGACGCCGTGAGGATGGTGCCGAGCACGGTCGTGCCGAGCACGGCGCCCAGCTCGTAGGCCGTCTCGCCGATGGCGGATGCCGCCCCCATCTTGTCCGCCGGGGCAGTGGCCACGATCAGTTCGTTCGACACCGTCTCCGCCGCGCCGATCCCGACCCCGAGGGCCACGAAGACGAGCGCGATGCCGGCCGCGTCGAGCCGCGCCCCGCCCAGCGCGGCGGCCGCGTAACCTGCGGCCGAGATCAGCAGCGCCACCGGCACGACGATCGACGGTCGCACGCGCCGGGCGATGGGCACGATCACCAGTCCCGACACGATCATCGCCGCCAGTCCCGGCACGAGCACCAGACCGGCGTCCAGGGGCGAGAGGGCCAGCACGAGCTGCAGGTACTGGGAGACGAAGAACAGACCGCCGACGAGGGCCACCACGCTCAGGAGGTTGACGCCGATCGCCCCACTGAAGGCACCCTGGCGGAACAGCCCGAGGTCGATCATCGGGTGCGTCAGCCGAGGCTGGCGGCGCACGAAGAGGATGCCGGCGGTGAGTCCGAGCGCGATCGGTCCGAGCGAGAGGGGCGTGGGTCCGTGTTCGGCCAGTGCCTTGATGCCGTAGACGACCGGCAGCATGGTCGCCAGCGAGAGCACGATGCTCCAGGCGTCGATGCGACCGGGGTTCGGGTCGCGGGACTCGGGCACGAGCAGCGGCCCGAGCACCAGCAGGGGCACGAGCAGCGGCACGGCGAGCAGGAAGACGGAGCCCCACTTGAAGTGTTCCAGCAGCACGCCGCCCACGACCGGGCCCAGCGCGCTGCCGGCGGCGAAACCGCTCGCCCAGATCGCGATCGCCAGCCGGCGCTGGTCGCGGTCGGTGAAGACGGACCGCAGCAGTGACAGCGTCGGCGGCATCAGCATGGCGCAGAAGAAGCCCAGCACGGCGCGGTCGATGATGAGCCACTCGATGCTCGGGGCGAAGGCGGCCACCACGGAGACGGCGCCGAAGCCGGCCGACCCGATCAGCAGCAGCCGACGGCGCCCGATCCGGTCGCCGAGGCTGCCCATAGCCACCAGGAGGCCGGCGAGCATGAGCGGGTAGATGTCGATCACCCAGAGCAGCTGCGTGCCGGTCGGTCGCAGGTCCTCGGAAATGGCCGGCAGGGCGAGGTTGAGCACCGTGTTGTCGATCGAGACCAGGAGCACGGGCAGCATGAGCACGACGAGCGCCCACCACCGGCGGCGCGGGCTGATCACCCGGCCGGCGGCGGCGGGGATGGTCTCACGGCCGACGGCGGCGGGGATGGTCTCACGGACGGAATTGGACACGGTAACGACTGCTTTCGGCTTCAGAGACGGAGGCTGTACCGTCCAGACGGTATAGTAAACCGTCCAGACGGTACACTAGCACCATGAGCCCTGAGACCATTACCTCGGCCGGAAACGCGCCGCGCTCCTCCCCCACCCGCGACCGCATCCTGGATGCGTTCGCGCACCTCCTGATCGAACAGGGCGAACGGGCGGCCACCCTGGATGTGGTGGCGGCGGCCGCCGGCCTGTCCAAGGGCGGCCTGCTCTACCACTTCGGGTCGAAGGACGCTCTCGTGGAGGGTCTCCTGGCCCGGCTCGACGCGCTCGTCGTCGACGATATCGAGCAGATTCGAGCGGCCCCGGCCGGAGCGATCGACTATCTGATCCGCACCTCGATGAGCGAGGGGACGGCGCTCGACCAGTCGATCGGCGCGGCCGTGCGTCTGGCGCAAGGGGCGCATCCGCTGGCCAATGCGGCCCTGGCCTCAACTCGGCGCCAGTGGCTGAGCGTCATCGAGGAGGCGGTGGGAGACCCGGACGTGGCCGAGGTGATCATGCTCGTCAGCGACGGGCTGTACTACGAATCCACCCTC
>DATISQ010000175.1:0-2485 GCA_035581905.1 Cryobacterium sp. | reverse complement strand
CGCCGACGGCGTGTTCACCGTGTCAGCCGAAGAACGCAAGCAGCGCATCCTCACCTCGCTCTCGCACTACTTCGGCGAGAAGGCACTCACCCCGGTCGTCTACTACGAGAGCGACTGGGGCACCGAGGAGTGGACCCGCGGAGCCTACGCGGCCAGCTTCGACCTGGGCGGGCTGGCGCGCTTCGGCGCGGACCTGCGCACCCCGGTCGGCCCGATCTTCTTCTCCTGCAGCGACCTCGCCGGCAAGGGCTACCAGCACGTCGACGGCGCCATTCGGATGGGGCGCGAAACGTCCGCGGAGATCGTCGCCGGGCTCGACAGGTAGGGCCGGCACGGCGGCATCCGTGGGGGTGCCGCCGAGTGTACGAAGGAACCGGCGCAGTGTTGCTGGTGCTAGTCGTCGAAGGTATTGAGCATGGCGTAGGCCGCGCGCTCGAGGTAGTCCCAGAGCTGGTCGCGCTGCAGCGGCGGCAGATCGGCCTGGTCGACCGCGGTGCGCATGTGGCGGAGCCAGCGGTCGCGGGCATCCGGGTTCACCTTGAACGGCTGGTGCCGCTGGCGCAGGCGGGGGTGTCCGCGCTGCTCGCTGTAGGTGCCCGGACCGCCCCAGTACTGCTCGAGGAACAGGGTCAGGCGTTCGGCGGCCGGGCCCAGGTCCTCCTCCGGGTACATCGGCTTCAGCACCGGGTCGGTGGCGACGCCGCGGTAGAACTCGTTCACGAGCTGCTCGAAGAACGGCCTTCCGCCGACCTGTGCGTAGAACGTGGCCCCGATCGCGGCGCCGTTCTCGCCGTCGCGCAGGTGCACCGCGCCGGGGGTGGCCGGCGAGGGCGCACCGGGCGTGGGGACAGTGGCGTCATTCGTCATCGCGAATCTCCGGATCTGGTGCCGTGTGCGTGGGCGCTTCGGTCTTGGGCGTCGGGGCCGCGGGCGCCGGGGTCTTGGGTGCCGCGGACTTCGCTGCGACCGCCTTGGGCGTCTCCGGTGGCAGCAACTCCCTGGCCTGGCCCGCCTCGGCGCTGTCCGGTTGGGCGGAGCGGGACTGCGCCGTGTGGGGCAGCGCGATCCCGGCGTTCTTGGGCCGGCGAGGCGCGCGGGGAGCCTTGTTCTTCCGCACCGGGATGGGAGCGGTGAACGGGGCGGTAGAGACGTCGGGCATGGCTGCGGCTGCTGCGGCGGCTGCATCGGGCGTTTCCTCGGAGCCGGGGTCGGCGGCGGCGGTGATTGCGCCATCCGTGCCGGCCATGACGACGCTGTTGAGCGGGGTCAGGCCGATGCCGAGCCCGTCGAGAGCCTTTTTCAGGTGCAGGCGCAGGTCGCGGGCGAAGTCCCACTTCGCCGCCACGCGGGTCTTCACGACCAGGCGCACCACGAGGGCCTCGGCGGAGATCGACTCGAGCCCCCAGATTTCGGGTTTTTCGAGGATGACCGGGCGCCACTTGCGGCTGGAGGCGAGGGCCTTGGCCACCCGGAGCAGCTCGTTCTGCACGGCCTCCACGTCGGACGCGTAGGGAATGGCGAGGTCGATGATGACGCGCGCCCAGCCCTGGGACATGTTGCCCACGCGCAGGATCTCGCCGTTGCGCACGAACCACAGCGTGCCGTCGACGTCACGCACCTGGGTCACCCGGATGCCGACGTTCTCGACGACCCCGGACGCGAAGCCGACGTCGACGACATCGCCCACGCCGATCTGGTCCTCCACCACCATGAACAGGCCGTTCAGGATGTCCTTGACGATGTTCTGGGCGCCGAAACCGAGGCCGGCGCCGAGGGCGGCCGTGAGCAGGGCGAACGAGCCGAGGATGAGCGGGTTGATGATGTTGACGATCAACAGGATCGTCACGATCAACAGGGTCACGTTGATGATGTTCGAAAGCACCGACCCGAGGGTGCGGGTGCGCTGCACGACCCGCACGGCGGCCAGCGGCGACACGTTCAGGGACTGCGTGTCGTCGACGTTCTGGGTCTTCTTCACCCCCGTGACGATCTGCTGCACCACGCGGTCGATGACGAAACGCAGCACCCATCGGAGGACCAGCGCGGCCACGATGATGACGACGATGTTGATGACCTTGAGCCACAGGTCGATTGTGAAGAATTGGATCAGTTCAAGCCAGATTGCGTCAAAGTCCATAACGAGACGAGTCTACAGAGCATCCGACGGCGAAGCCTGAGGGCCCAGCCGCGGTGGTGCGGCAGGGCCCTCAGATGGTGCGCGTGGTGCGGGCGGATGCCGCGGCGCGGCTACTCCGCGTCGCGTGCCTGGGCGGCGAGGGCCCGTTCGACCCCGGCCAGGTTCTCGATCACCAGGCGGCGCAGCGCGAGCGGCTCCGGGTTGGCGTCGAGCCAGGTGCGCGTCTTGCTGACGAGCGCCTGGTTGGCGAGGGGCGCCGGGTACAGGCCGAGAATGAGCTTCTCCGCGATCGAGAAGCTGCGGGCGGCCCAGACCGGCTGCAGCATGGCGAAGTACTGGTCGACGAAC
>DATISQ010000174.1:0-3219 GCA_035581905.1 Cryobacterium sp. | reverse complement strand
CTTGATGACCTTGGTGTCGGCCTTGGCCAGCACCTGGTCGTGGTTCAGGCGGGACTTGCGCTGGGTGCTCTTGACCTCGAGGTTGTGGCGCAGGCCGGCCTGCTGCTTCATGATCTTGCCGGATCCGGTGACCTTGAAGCGTTTCTTCGTCCCGGAGTGGGTCTTCATCTTAGGCATCTTTTTCCTCCAGTTTCGCTGCCTTATCAGCAACTTTGTCAGCCTTGTCGGCTACCTTTTCTGCCCGATCGGCAGCCTTGTGTGCGTTGATCTCGGCCTTGGCTTCCGCTTTGTTCTTCAGCGGGCCAACGACCATGACCATGTTTCGACCGTCGATGGTCGGGCTCGATTCCACGGAACCGAACTCGGCGACATCCTCGGCAAATTTTTGGAGCAGACGTACGCCCTGGTCGGGACGGGACTGTTCACGGCCACGGAACAGAATCATGGCCTTGACCTTGTCGCCGGCCTTCAGGAAACCTTCGGCGCGCTTGCGCTTGGTCTCGTAGTCGTGCTTATCGATCTTGAGACGGAAACGAACCTCTTTGAGGATCGTGTTCGCCTGGTTGCGCCGGGCCTCCTTGGCCTTCTGCGCTGCTTCGTACTTGAATTTGCCGTAGTCCATGATCTTGGCAACGGGCGGCTTCGAGGTCGGTGCGACCTCGACGAGGTCAAGATCGGCCTCCTGTGCAAGGCGCAGCGCAACATCGATGGCCACGACCCCTACCTGCTCGCCGTTGGGACCAACGAGACGAACTTCGGGGACGCGGATACGGTCATTTGTGCGGGGATCGCTGATGCGTCTCTCCTTCTCTCATGCATCGTGGCTACGGCCAGGTGACGGATGTCGCCCGGAGACGAAGAGAGGAAGATCGCGCCTGGATTGTCTGGCAAGACTGCCCAACATCACAGACGGCACCCTGTCTACCTTCGAGAACCGGATTCCGGTTGGAATCCAGCGCCGCGAAGGCGGAGTGCAACTACCCGGTAACCTTTATGAAGCGGTATGCGCGGGTGGGAGATTATCCACTTTCGTACCGAGACTTGCATCTCGGAGCCCGGACGAGTCTAACAGAGGAATGCAGTGAGCAACAGCAACGAGCAGGATGCAGCCCAGGCGACACGCGATATCGCCGACGTGCCGGCCGTGGAGATCATCACGACGGCATCCGTTCATCTGATGAGCGCCGCGGCGGTCAAGGTGGGCCTGGCCGACGACCCGGAGAACCAGACCGATCTCGACGAGGCCCGCAAGCTGATCACGGCCCTCGCCGGCCTGATCACCGCCGCCGCCCCCGACATCGCCGACATGCACGCGCGCAGCCTGCGCGACGGTCTGCGGTCGCTGCAGCTGGCGTTCCGGGAGGCCTCGGCGATTCCCGACCCGATCGGCCAGGGCCCGGGTGAGAAGTTCACCGGGCCGGTCAACTAGCGCAGCGAACCGACACGAATGAGGGGTGCGGAGTGATCCGCACCCCTCATTTGTGTCCGTTCACGGGCTCGGCCACGTGCGACGCGACCGTTTTCATGGCTAGGATTGCGACCCCCTGATCGGTGACGGTCGGCGAAGGCGGCCAATGGGGGTCGTCGCCAATCTGGTGGAGAACAAATGTCCATTAAAATGAGAGCGCTCTCACGGGTGGCCGCGTGTGCGGTCGTCGTGCCGGCGCTGATCCTGCCCCTGGCGTTCGGAGCAGCGGCACCAGCCGCCGCGGCATCCGCCTCGGTCCTGGCCGACTTCGAGGGCGGCACGCCGGCGGGTTTCTTCGCCTACGGCAACGCCGGCTTCGGAATCGAAGACGTCGCCCCCGGAAGCGCGAACGCCCGCCCCGGCCAAACCGATCCGACCAAGGTGCTCAGCTACGGCTTCGACATCACCCCTGCCGGCTCCTACGGCGGCGTCGGCCACAACTTCGCCACGGCCGGTGACTGGAGCAGCTTCGAGGGTGTGAACTTCTGGCTCAAGGGCTCCGGCAACGGGGCCTCGCTGCAGTTCGAGATCTTCGACGGCGGTGCCAACTCCGACAGCTCCGAACGCTTCGACTACACCATCACCGATGACGTATCCGGCTGGCGTGAGATCCAGATCCCCTGGGCCTCCTTCACCCGAGCGACGGACTTCCAGCCCGGCGGCGCCCCCAACGACGGCCTGAACCTCACCACCATGTGGGGCTACGCCCTTCCCGCCAACAGCGGCGCCGACACGGTGCTGGCCGATGACATCGGACTGTACTCGGCGGCGGACGTCACGGCGACCGCGACCCTGTCCGCGAGCGCCTACGAGGTCATCGAAGGTCGAACCGGTGAGGTCGTGGTGCGCCTGAACGTTGCGCCCACCACGCCGGTCACGGTCGACTATGCGACCAGCGACGGTACCGCCGGGGCCGAGGACTACCCGGCGGCCAACGGAACCCTCACCTTCGCCGCCGGCGAGACGACCCAGACGATTCGCGTCGCCACGACCGACGACGCCGAGTTGGAGCCGAGCGAGTCCCTCACCGTCACGCTCAGCAACCCCGTCGGTGCCGTGCTCGGAACCCCGAGCGCCGCCACCCTGACCATCCTCGACAACGACGCGACGCCGGTCGGTCCGCCCACCGGCCGTACCCTCCTCGTCGAGGACTTCGAGGCCCCGCTCCCGGCCGGCTCGGACGGAACCGTGCCGGTCGGCTGGTTCGCCGCGCAGGACCCGCAGAGCACCGTCGGCTTCGAAACCACGGATGCCCTGCCCGCTGCCGTCCCGGCCGACCCGCCGGTCAATGGGAACACCGCGCTCGCCGTGGACTTCAAGGTGACGTCCTACGGCGTCGTGCTGAACAACTTCACGAACGACACCGCGACGGAGTGGACCACCCAGGACTGGAGCAGCTATGAGGGCATCGGCTTCTGGATGTACGGCAACGGATCGGGCACGCGCCTGTTCCTCGACCTCGAGGACAACCGCAACCCGGGTTCCACGACCGACGACGCCGAGCGTTTCGTCGTCGAGTACACCGACAACTGGACCGGCTGGAAGTTCCAGCAGTTCGACTTCGCCGACTTCACGCGCAAGAACATCAACAACAACGCGCCCAATGACGGTCTCGGGCTCACCGAGATGCACGGGTTCGCCTTCGGCTCCCTGACCACGCCCGGCACGCAGACCTTCTACTACGACGACGTGCTGCTCTACGGGCAGGCCGCCGAGATCCCGCTCACGGTCGGATTCGACCGCGCCGGCTA
>DATISQ010000173.1:0-2100 GCA_035581905.1 Cryobacterium sp. | reverse complement strand
ACGTCGTCCTGGAAGGTGTGGCCGACGACGGCGATCTCCGGGCGGGCGGTGATGGCCGCGCGCACGGGGACGCGCTGCTCCGGGTGGCTGGACACGGCGCGGGCGAAGACGGCCTCGGCGATACCGCCGACGGGCACGCCCAGATCGAGCGCGTTCTGCACGGTCCAGACGCCGGTGCCCTTGGAGCCGGCCTCGTCGAGCACGATGTCGACGAACGGCAGGCCGGTCTTGGCGTCGACCTGGCGCAGCACCTCGGCGGTGATCTCGATCAGGTAGCTCTCCAGGTCACCCTCGTTCCACTCGGTGAACACGTCGGCGATGGCGGCGGGGGAGTGTCCGGTCACCCGGCGGAGCAGGTCGTAGGCCTCGGCGATGAGCTGCATGTCGGCGTACTCGATGCCGTTGTGGATCATCTTCACGAAGTGACCGGCGCCATCCGTGCCGATGTGGGTGACGCAGGGAACGCCGTCGACGACGGCCGCGATCGATTCGAGGATCGGGCCGAGGGTCTTGTACGCCTCCACCGAGCCGCCGGGCATGATGCTGGGGCCTTTGAGGGCTCCCTCTTCGCCGCCGGAGATGCCGGCGCCGACGAAGTTCACGCCCGTGGCCCGCACGGCCTTCTCGCGGCGGATGGTGTCGTGGAAGTCGGCGTTGCCGCCGTCGACGATGATGTCGCCGGGCTCGAACAGCTCGGTCAGCTGATCGATCACGGCATCCGTGCCCCGGCCGGCCTGGACCATGATGATCGCCGTGCGCGGCGTCTGCAGCGACGCGACGAACTCTTCAATCGTCTCGGATGCCACGAAACCGGCTTCCGGGTGCTCGCCGGTCAGCAGGCGGGTGCGTTCGGGGGAGCGGTTGTACACCGCGACCGTGTTTCCCTCGCGGCTGGCGAGGTTGCGGGCGAGGTTCGAACCCATCACCGCCAGTCCGACGACGCCGATGTTTGCAGTTGCGTTTTGTGACATGAGGTCTCCTGTGCAGGTGAGGGGGGACGGCCTCCAGCCTACTGACTGCGTTGTTTGGGTGACCCGGGGTTACGCGGGGACGACCGGTTGCGGCGCGGCTGCTACACTTGGCAGCTGAACTTCGGCGAGGGATTCCACTCTGCCCGGGCAACCGGCACTGCGGCATCCGTAATCGACGCGGCGGACGAGACCTACGGCCTTTCCTCACGCGCTCCAGCGTTCGAGTTGAACCAGTACACACACAATCTGGGCTGTAGCGGCCTCCAAGGAGTAACACCATGGCGAAAGACACCAACCTCGACAACAAGGTCACAGCCGAGCTGCGCGAAAGCTTCGGCAAGGGCGCTGCACGCAAGCTGCGCGTCCTCGGCAAGATCCCCGCCGTCATCTACGGCCACGGCACCACCCCCGTGCACGTTTCCCTCCCGGCGCACCACATCGCCCTGATCCTGCGCCGCGCCAACGCTGTGCTCGAGCTGGACATCGCCGGCAAGAGCCAGCTCGCGCTGGTCAAGGACGTGCAGAAGGACCCGGTTCGCCAGATCATCGAGCACCTCGACCTGATCGTCGTCAAGAAGGGCGAAAAGGTCCAGGTTGACGTTCCCGTGCACCTCGAGGGTGAGACGTTCCCCGGCACGATCGCCGACTTCGACGCCAAGACGCTCCTGCTCGAGGTCGAGGCCACGCACATCCCGCAGAACATCGTCCTCTCCATCGAGGGCCTCGAAGAAGGCGCCCAGATCCACGCCAAGGACATCGCGCTGCCCAAGGGCTCGACGCTCATCTCCGACCCCGACATGCTCGTCATCTACGTGCACACCCCGCGTGGCACCGATGAGGGCATCGAGGCAGCGGATGCCGCAGCCGCCGAAATCGCCGAGGAAGAGCACGAGGCCGCTGCGGCCGAGTCCGCCGAATCCGCCGAATCCGCCGAATAATTCTCGGCTGGTTTCGCGGAAGGCGGAGGACCTCCCTGGACGCGAATTCCTGGCTTGTAGTCGGGCTCGGCAACCCCGGGCCCGGCTACGCCGGCAACCGACACAACGTCGGCCAGATGGTCCTGGCCGACCTCGCCGACCGCATGTCGGCGAACTTCAAGAGCCACCGCACGAATGCGACGGTCGCCGAG
>DATISQ010000172.1:0-7867 GCA_035581905.1 Cryobacterium sp. | reverse complement strand
GGCACGGCGAGGGAGAGTTTGCCACCTAGTATTGGTCTCTTACTCTCAAGGAGGACAAGTGTCACTCAGTGACCTTTTCGGCGGGGATCCTTTTGTGCCGGCCCAGCAGGCACGCATCGAACCGATCCAACAGCGCAGCACGGCACGACTATCGGGTCTGCTCGACGCCGCCGCCATCGTCGTGGACGAGGTGGGCTTCGACCGCATCACGACAGCGATGGTGGCCGAGCGGGCCGGTGCGTCGATCGGAACCGTGTACCGGTACTATCCCGATCGCGTCGCCGTGCTGCAGGCTCTGCGCGAGCGCGCGGTGCTGCGGTTCCGGAACCGGGTTGCGGAGCAGCTCAGGACGAGTGCTCCGACGGACTGGTGGCAGGCCGTCGATGTGGCCATCACCGCCTTCGTCGACCTGTACCGCTCCGAGCCGGGGTTTCGCATCATGCATTTCAGCGACCGGCAGGGTGTGTCCGTCGTCGAAGACCTCGATGCGGGCTACTTCGCCCGCCGGGTGGCCGGCATGCTGGTCGAGGAGTTCGATATCGACGGCGGCGACGAACTGATTTTCCGGCTCGAGGTCGCCGTGGAGATGGGCGACTCGATCCTGTCGCGGGCGTTCCGTTCCGACCCGCAGGGCGATGAACGGTTCATCAAGGAGTGCCGGGCGGTCACGCACGACTACCTCGCCGGATACTACGGGCCGAGCGTTCGCTAGCAATTCGGCGATCCGGTCGGCGCGCGGCTCCGAGTGATGGTTGGGTGGGGTACCTGGTACCCGCCGCCCGCGTTCTGTCGACTCCGGTCGAGAAATGAGCCGTTTCCATGATCGAGTTCCGCTCGGTGAGCAAGCTGTTCCCGGACGGCACCCTGGCCGTCGACGATTTCAGCCTGACCCTCCCGTCGCACCAGACGACGGTGCTCGTCGGGTCCTCCGGCTCGGGCAAGACCACCCTGCTGCGAATGATCAACCGGATGGTCGACCCGACCAGCGGCACGATCGAGATCGACGGGGCCGACATCGCCCGGCTTGAGCCGGTACCGCTGCGGCGCAGCATCGGTTATGTGATGCAGAACTCCGGCCTGCTCCCGCACCGCACGGTGATCGACAACGTGGCGACCGTGCCGCTTCTGCGCGGGGTGCCCCGGAAGAAGGCCCGGGCTGATGCTCTCGCCCTGCTCGACACGGTGGGCCTGGACCGGACCCTTTCCGATCGGTACCCCAGCCAGCTCTCCGGCGGTCAGCAGCAGAGGGTCGGGGTGGCGCGCGGGCTCGCGGTCAACCCGAACATCCTGCTGATGGACGAACCGTTCGGTGCCGTCGACCCGATCGTGCGGGCCGAGCTGCAGCAGGAATTGATCCGGCTGCAGCGCGAACTCGGCAAGACGGTCGTGTTCGTCACCCACGACATCGAGGAGGCGTTCCTCCTCGGCGACCAGGTCGTCATCCTGCGCGATGGCGGGCGGATCGCCCAGGTGGGGGCCCCGGCCGCCATTCTGGCGCACCCGGCCAACGATTTCGTGGCCAGCTTCGTTGGAGCGGATCGCGGCAAGCGCGCCCTGCACCGGGAACGCCGGGGCGACACCGACCTCCTCCTCGACAGTGAGGGACGCCTGGCCGGCGTGCTCGTGGAGCCGGGCCCGCCGGCGCCGGACAACCAGGCTCACCAGTGACCTGGATCTGGTCGAATCTCGACCTGCTCTGGGATCGCACCCTCGATCACCTGGTCCTCAGTGTGCCGCCGATCGTTCTCAGCTTCCTGATTGCCGTGCCGCTGGGCTGGCTCGCGAACCGGTACCGGGCCGGTCGCGGCGTGATCCTCACGGCCAGCGGGCTGCTCTACGCCATCCCGTCACTGCCGCTGTTCTTTGTGATTCCGGCCATCGCCGGCACCAGCCTCCGCTCGCCGCTGAACCTGATCATCGCCCTGACGATTTACGGCGTCGCACTGATGGTGCGCGTGGTGGCCGACGGTCTGGCATCCGTGGACCAGGATGTGCGCCAGTCCGCCGTCGCCGTGGGGTATTCCGGCTGGAGCATCTTCTGGCAGGTTGAACTGCCGCTGGCCGGACCCGTGCTCCTGGCCGGCCTGCGGGTGGTGGCCGTCAGCACGGTCAGCCTCGCCACGGTGGGGGCTGTGATCGGCGCGCAGAGCCTCGGCAGCCTGTTCACGGACGGCTTCCAGCGCGGCATCCAGGCCGAGATCGTCGCCGGGATCGTGCTGACCGTGGCGCTGGCCCTGCTGCTGGACGGCGCCCTCGTGGTGCTCGGTCGCCTGCTGCTGCCCTGGACGCGCCTGACAACGACGAGCCGGCGGGCACTCCGGGTCGCGCAGCCCAGGGAGGTGTCCGCATGAACCTGTTCGTGGACGCCCTGAACTGGATCCTCGACCCGGCCAATTACGCCGGGGTGGGAGGCATCCCGGCGCGGCTGGTCGAACACCTGGTGTTCACGGTCGTGGCGGTCCTGCTGGCCTCACTGGTCGCGATCCCGGTCGGCTTCCTGATCGGGCACACGGGACGAGGGCGCAGCCTGGCGGTGGCCGTCTCCGGCGGGCTGCGGGCCGTTCCCACCCTCGGCCTGCTGACCCTGGTCGCGCTCTGGGTGGGGATCGGGCTCGGGGCGCCGTATGTTGCGCTCACCGTCCTGGCGATCCCGCCGATCCTCGCGGGCGCCTACGCCGGCTTCGAGGCCATCGACCGGTCCATCATCGATTCCGCCCGGTCGGTCGGGATGTCGGAGAGCCAGATCGTGCGCACCGTCGAGATCCCGCTCGGATTGCCGCTGCTGATCGCGGGCATCCGTTCGGCGACCCTGCAGGTCGTCGCCACGGCGACCCTGGCCGCCTATGTGGCGGATTTCGGTCTGGGCCGGTTCCTGTTCGCCGGATTGAAAACCCGCGACTATGCGGAGATGCTGGGCGGGTCGCTGCTCGTGATCCTGCTCGCCCTCGTGCTCGAGGGAATATTCACGCTCGTCCAGCGACTTGTCGTTCCCAGAGGCGTCGCGTCCGGACGCCCCCCAGTCGACCGTGCCAGGTCAGCCCGACCTGTCCCGGGGATGGATCCCGCCATCACGAAAGGAACCCACTAATGTTCACAGCTCGAAGAGGCCGGCTCGCGGCGGTTGCCGCGGTCGCGGTTGGGGCCGTCGTAGCCCTTGCAGGGTGTGCGTCCGGTGACCCGCTGGACAGCGGAAGTAACGCCGAAGACGGCACCGCAACCCTGGTCGTCGGTTCGCAGGACTACTACTCGAACGAGATCATCGCCGAGATCTACGCCCAGGCGTTGGAGGAGAACGGCTTCACGGTCGACCGCCAGTTCAAGATCGGCCAGCGCGAGGTCTACCTGCCCGAGATCGAATCCGGTTCCATCGACGTCTTCCCCGAGTACACCGGAAGCCTGCTGCAGGCATTGAACGCGGATGCCGCCGGCGGCACCGCCGAGGAGACCTACGCGCAGCTGCAGGACGCGCTGCCCGACGGGCTGGGCGTGCTGGAGATGGCCTCGGCCACGGACCAGAACTCCTGGACCGTCACGCAGGCCTTCGCCGCCAAATACAGCCTCACCGACATCGCGTCGCTCGCGAACGTCACCGAGCCGATCACCGTCGGCGGACCGTCTGAACTGCAGACCCGCCCGTACGGGCCGACGACCCTGACGGAGAAGTACGGCATCCCGATCGCCGGCTTCACGCCCATTGAGGATGGCGGTGGCCCGCTCACGATCAAGGCCCTCGTCGACAACGACATCCAGATCACGAACGTTTACACGGCCAGCCCGAACATCAAATCGGACAGCCTCGTCGCCCTCGACGACCCCGACAACCTGTTCTTCGCGGACAACGTCGTTCCCGTCGTGTCTGCCAAGGTCGACGAGAAGGCCGCCGACGTGCTCAACGCCGTCAGCGCCGCCCTGACCGCCGAGAACCTGGTCAGTCTGAACTCCGAGAGCGTGAACGACCAGCTCTCCGCCGAGAAGATCGCGGCCGCCTGGCTCGAGCAGGCGAACCTCTTCTAGAGCACACGCTCAGGCGAGGAACAGAAGCAGCGTCGGCAGCAGCAGCAGTGCTGCTGCCGACGCCGCAACGAACAGCGCGGCCGAGCGCGGCAACGGTGCCCGTGGCGAGATCAGCCGCCGGATACGGGGTGTCACGAGGTCGAACGGATGGTCCGGGCCGTCGGCGAGTTCGACCTCCGTTCCCAGCGGGTCCACCTGGTGCGCCGACCCGACCAGTGCGATCGCGGTGGCCAGGGTGCGGTCGTCGACCACCCGCCGGGCCTGGTCGTCGGCGAGCATCTCGACCAGCAGTGCGACCGCGTTCTCGGCGCGATTGGCGATCGGAAACCACGGCAGCGCACTGTGCCAGGACTTGAAGGCGAGCAGTACCAGATGGTGCTGCTGCAGCAGGTGGGCGCGCTCGTGCGCGACCACCGCGCGCAGCTGGTCCGCGTCCAGCAGCTGCAGCAGGCCGCGGGAGAGCACCGTCGCCGACCGGGTCGCGCCGGGCAGGCAATACGCGACCGGGGCGTCGTGCTCGATCACGCGGGTGCCGGAATGGTCCGGGAGAGGCTCGCTGAGCAGCCCGATCAGGTGCCGGTGTCTGCGGTGCTGGCGCTCGGCGCGGGAGAAGGTCGCGGCCAGGTTGAGCAGCAGATGACTGCCGAGGATCAGCGCCGCGCACAGCAGGAGCACGGCGCTGAAGGACGTCCCGGCCGGCAGCGTGCCGGTGAAGAGATGCTCGGCCAGTGAACGGATGCCGTCGAACAGGTTCGCGCCGAACGGGATCAGCCCGAAACTGAGCAGCGAGCCGATCATCGAGAGCCCGCCGGCCAGGGCGATGGACTGCCACAGCACCAGGGCGACCGCCGGGGAGCGAGCCGGCCAGTCGGCGGCGGAGAGCCAGATCGGAACGGGGCCGGCGAGCAGCACGGCCACGATCATGAGCGCTACGGCCGTGACGAACACGACTCGGCCGCTCTGCTTCGTGCTGCCGGGCGCGGGAACGGGACCAGGGACAGGGACAGGATGCTGGTCACTCGCGAGCGGAGGGTGCGGCGCCGAGGAGCCGGCGCAGGGCATCGGCCTCCTGCGGGGTCACGTCGCCGATGAAGCGGGCGAGCGCCGCCTGACGGTCGGGCGCCGAGCCGAGCACCTCGTGCATCAGCTCCGCCGTGTGCTCGGCTCGGGTGGACACGGCCCGGTACCGGTGCGGCCGGGTGTCTCGGTCGCGGGCGACGAAACCCTTGGTCTCGAGGCGGGAGAGCACCGTGAGCACGGTCGTGGTGGCCAGCGGCTTGCGCCGCGAGGCGGCGGCCGACGGGGTGAGCAACCGGTCCCGGAGGTCGTTCGCAGGGAGAGGCTCCTCGGTGTCCCACAGGACATCCATCAGCAGTCTCTCCAGCACACCCAGGCTCCCCATAGTGGGGAGTCTAGCGGGCGGGAATCGACTCTTCTACGTCTCGTAGAAGAGTACTGTTCTACACAGTGTAGAAAACCCGAAGACGCTGGAGGGCGCATGAACGAGTGGCTGGATCCGTTACTCCTGTCGAGATGGCAATTCGGTCTGACCACCGTGTATCACTTCCTCTTCGTTCCGCTCACCATCGGGCTGGCGTTCACGGTCGCCCTTTTCCAGACCGCCTGGGTGCGCACCGACAAGGCCAAGTACCTGCAGCTGACCCATTTCTTCGGCAAGATCTTCCTGATCAACTTCGCCATGGGCGTCGTCACCGGAATCGTGCAGGAGTTCCAGTTCGGGATGAACTGGTCGGACTACTCGCGCTTCGTCGGCGACGTGTTCGGCGCCCCGCTCGCCTTCGAAGGCATCGTGGCCTTCTTCCTGGAGGCCACGTTCATCGGCCTGTGGATCTTCGGCTGGGACAAGCTGCCCCGCGGCCTGCACCTGGCCACCATCTGGCTGACCACGGCCGGCTCGATCGCCTCGGCCTACTTCATCCTCGCGGCCAACGCCTTCATGCAGAACCCGGTCGCGTTCCGCATCAACGAGGAGCGCGGCCGGGCCGAGCTGACCAGCATCGGTGAACTCCTGACCAATCCGATCGCCCTGGCGTCCTTCCCGCACACGATCTTCGCCTGCTTCATGGTGTCGTCGGGCCTGGTCATCTCGGTGGCCGCTTACCACCTCCTGCGCAAGCAGCACGAGGAATCCATGCGACCCGCGCTCAAGCTGGGCATGTGGATGATGGTCATCTCGGGTGCGGTCACGACCTTCTTCGGCGACTCGCTGAGCCTGGCCATGACCGCCGCCCAGCCGATGAAGATGGCTGCGGCCGAGGCGATGTACAAGACGTCGACGGGCGCCGACGCATCGTTCTCGATCTTCACCCTCGGCACCCCCGACGGTGTGAGCGAGCTGTTCTCGATCCGCATTCCCTACCTGCTGTCGTTCCTGTCGACCCATACCCTCAACGGCACCGTCGAGGGCATCGACAACCTGCAGGCGCAGTACGTGACCCTCTACGGCCCCGGCGACTACACGCCGACCATCTGGATCACCTACTGGGCCTTCCGCTGGATGATCGGTCTCGGCATCGCGCACATCATGGTCGCCGTCGTCGGCCTCTGGCTGACCCGCAATGGTCGCAGCCCGCAGGCCCCCTGGGTCTGGAAGATCGCCATCTGGAGCTTCCCGTTCTCGCTTGTCGCCATGAGCGTCGGCTGGATCTTCACGGAGATGGGCCGGCAGCCCTGGCTCGTCTTCGGGCTCCTGCGCACCCGGGACGGTGTGTCACCCAATGTCAGCGGCCTCGAGATCCTGATCTCGCTGATCGCGTTCACGCTGATCTACGGCGCCCTCGCCGTCGTCGAATTCAAGCTGATCCTGCAGGCCGTGCGGAAGGGACCTGCCCCGTTGGCGGAACCCGACCCGGTGTCCGGCCAGATCAAGCCACAGGTCACGGTCTACTAGGAGCGCATGATGGATCTCACAATTCTCTGGTTCTGGATCATCGCCGCATTCTTCATCGGCTACTTCGTTCTGGACGGCTTCGATTTCGGCGTCGGCATGTCGTTGCCCTTCCTCGGCAAGGACGACCTCGACCGCCGGGTCATCATCAACACGATCGGGCCCGTCTGGGACCTCAACGAAACCTGGCTGATCGTTGCCGGGGCGGCACTGTTCGCCGCGTTCCCGGAGTGGTACGCCACCCTGTTCAGCGGTTTCTATCTGCCCCTGCTGCTGATCCTGCTCGCGCTCATCCTGCGCGGGGTGTCGTTCGAATACCGGCACCAGCGGCCGGAACCGGAGTGGAAGAAACGCTTCGACCTGATGATCGTGATCGGGTCCGCCGTTCCCGCTCTGCTCTGGGGCGTCGCCTTCTCCAACATCGTGCGCGGCGTGCAGTTGGACGCCGACTTCAACTACATCGGCTCATTCTTCGACCTGCTCAACCCCTACGCCCTTCTCGGCGTGCTCACCACGCTGCTCCTGTTCTTCACACACGGAGTGGTCTTCATCTCCCTGAAGACCGAGGGGGAGATCCGCCAGCGCGCCCAGAGGCTGGCCGTGAAGAGCGGGATCATCACCATCGTGGTGGCCGCCTCGTTCCTGGTCTGGACCACCTTCGCCTACGGCAGCCTGGCCACCGCCGCCTTCGCCGCCGGTGCCGCCGTCGCCCTGATCGCCTCGTTCCTCGCCAACCTGCGCGGGTTCGAAGGATGGGCGTTCACCCTGATGGCCGCGACCATCGCCCTCGCAGTGCTGGCGCTTTTCGCCTCCCTGTTCCCCGACGTGATGCCGGCGAGCAATGACGCGGCGAACAGCCTGAACATCGAGAACGCCTCCTCCTCGCCGTACACGCTGCAGGTGATGAGCTGGACCGCCCTGTTCGCCATGCCGGTCATCTTCCTC